>JAISZP010000014.1 GCA_031269135.1 Deltaproteobacteria bacterium
CGCTGTTCAGAGATTTGAGAAACAAAGAAAAATACAAGGGACGCTGCCGCGATTGCGAGTATTGGTCGGTTTGCGGCGGATGCCGGGCCAGGGCCTACGCCAAGGGCGATCATCTGGGTTCGGAGCCTTTGTGCCCTCACGTGCCGCATAAAACTTCCAAAAACTCTTCCAGCGAGGTTTGACCAACTTGCCTTGCTGGAACCCTTTTTTCGCCCCAGGGAAAGCCGCCGCGCCATGCGCGGCGATATGCGCTTTGCGAGCCAAGTCTGCGGCTAAAGTCTGCGGCCAAAGTCACGGACAAATTTGAATTTGCAGTGGGAGTGAGCTTATGGAATATTCACAGATAAGAACAAATTTTGAGCGACATGGATTTACGACGCAGCTTTTTTCGACTAAAGAGGCTGCCTGCAGTTACCTTTATGATATTTTGCAAAATCAAACCATCGGCTTCGGCGGAAGTGAAACTTTGAGGGAAATAGGCTTGTTTGAGGTCTTGCAGCAAAAAAACGCCGTCATATGGCACAATAAGGTTCCAGGCTTGGCGGTGCGAAAACTCGCCAATTGCGCGGACATTTATATAACCAGCGCAAACGCGGTGACGGAAACGGGAGAGATCGTCAATATCGACGGAACCGGAAATCGCGTCGCCATGACTGCCTTTGGCCCTCAAAGCTGTTACTACGTTGTAGGGAAAAACAAGATCACGGCTAATATCGTCGATGCTTTTGCCCGCTGCAAAAATGTAGCCGCCCCCTTGAACGCCAGGCGAGTGGGAGCAAAAACGCCATGTGCCGCCAAGGTCGATAAATGCTACGATTGCAATAGTCCCGACCGGATTTGCCGCGTTGTTTCGGTGATTGAGCGTGCGCCGATGGGAATGAAGTGTGAAATCATCTTTGTGGATCAGGAGCTGGGGTATTAATCCAAATAAATTTTGAAAAGACGAATTCCAGTTTTTGCCGGAACTAAAAGCGGATGCCTCGTTTGAAGTATCCGCTTCGCTTTTATAGGCTAGTCGCCATCGGCCGAAGGTTTACTGCTTGAAGCGGACTGTCTACGATGTTTTGCCTCGCCGAAACAGGTTTGCCCCCTGATAAAGCTTTATTTGCGGCACGCTTTGGTTCGAGATATTTTCAAAAATATAATAAATACAAAAACTCAATTTGCGTCAGTTTCAATTTTGCATGCTGTCGCTTTTCAACGCGACAGCTACTGAAAAAAATCGGTCCGACATAGGCTCAAACGCAGCCGCAAACGAAACTCTCCCTAGCGAAGCCTGCTTTTATGGCTTCCGAATTCTAAGGGGCGGCGGTAAAATTACGTGTCGAGGCTGCGATGTTCAGGGCCTGCCATCGCCGTGCTTTGGCCGTGCTATCGCCGCTCTTTGGCCGCGCTTCGACCGCTCAAAAGTCAAACTATTAAATTTCCACAGGATTAACCGGATTCTTACCCTTTTGGGGGCTGTCGGAAAATTTCTTTTTTTTCCCTTAAACACTGGATAAATTGGACCAATTGAGGTAAAATTATAAATTGCTGAAGTAAGTTTTGAGAAAGGGGCTTATCCCACCAGCAACAATACTTGATCATTTTAACTCAAAATTACAAACAAGAAACATTAACCGCAACTCAATATAGTACTTAAAAATAAATATTACGCGTTAAAACAATTTCAATTTGCAATGTTTTTATTTTTTTCAGTAATATTATTTTTATTTCTTCCATAACTCAGTTATTAGCACATTTTACAGTGTTTTTCAACAAATATTTGAGGTCATTTAAGCATGATCACTTCTAAATTTATGACTTTATCAGGTAATTTATTCAAAAAGGCGCTAATAATTCCAATTATTTTTGCCTTTTTAACAATTACGTCGAGTCTTTTAGGTCTTAACCAACAGGCTCTTGCAGCTACAACTACCGACCGAATTGTAGCCCAGGTAAATAATGAGGTCATCACTTTAAGCGATCTCCAAGCTCGCATCAAATCATTGCCCCCAGAGATGAAATCCTCTCTTCCGCCAGGCGCCACCTTGGAAGAAGCGGTCTTAAACTACATGATCGAAACGGAACTCATCAACCAAGTCGCCAGGCGCATGGGCATCATTGTTTCCGAAAATGAAGTCGATTCTCAAATTGAAGGGTACAAACAAGCGAATAACTTCAACGACGCCCAACTCCAAGCCGCTCTCGCCAGAAATGGTCAGACCATCAAAGATTTTCGCGCCTATTTGAAATTTGAAATCTTAAAAGATATCGTCTTGCGGGAAAACATTTTGCGTAAAATCGTCATTCCCGACAAAGAAGTCGAAGCCTTCTTGAGAGGCGAAGGTCCTGCAGGGTACTCTCCAAATTATTTGCTGGGTTTAGGCGGCACAATCCAAGACACCGACAAGGTAAGACTTATCTTTTTCTCTTCTTCCCCTGATAAATCAAATGAAGTTATGAACATGGCCGCTCAAGTCAGGCAAGAAGTGGTCGCGGGACTTCCCTTTTCGGAAGCCGCCAAACGCTATTCCCAAGGCCCTGGAGCCGAGCAAGGAGGCGACTCCGGCCTGACCGTCGGGGAACTTCAAACTCAGCTTCAACAGATCGCCAGAACCCTCACCCCTGGCGAGGTAAGCCAACCGCTGGATGGGGGACAAGTGGTCCTGCTGATGTACATCGAACCTCCCGCCGGCTCGACTCCGGCCGAGACCGCCGGTTCTTCCGGGGAAAAGACGTTCACTCCCCAGCAATACCAACAGGCGAGACGCCAACTAGAACAAATCAAACTTCGAGAAAAATACACCTCCTGGCTCGAAGAGCTCAAAAGCAAGGCCACCATCAAGATCTTACTGTAAATATCTTACTGTTAAAGATCCCGCTGATTTTCATATTGATTCCGGCTCGACGCCATACTTTTTCGTTTAGGCGAATAATTTTTTTATATATGCTGAAACCACTGAATTCGTGCTTCACTTTTCTTTTTTCATATCAGTTCTCTCCCTTCAGAGACCTGCCCAATATTTGCTCGCAAGAGTTTGCTTGGAGATTTCGTGACAGATAAACAATTCGTACCATCGCCGGAACTTAACTTAGAGATGCTTGGGGGGCGTCTGAAAGAGGAAAGAGAGAAGGCAGGCTTAACTCGAAGCGATATCGCCTTAAGAACGAAAATCGCGCTTGACCAAATCGCCAATATCGAGGACGGCCGCATTTCAAATATGCCCGGCGTCTACGCTAGAGGCTTTTTGCGTTCCTACTGCGATTATTTGAACTTAAACACCGAAGAAATTCTGACCGCTTACAGAAGGTTGACTTCACAGCAAGAGATGGACAGTTCAAAACCACTCACCTCCAAATATGTGGAGACTGATTTGGTGGACGAATCGCACTCTCGCCTTATGCCCGTCGTAAGGATCCTTGCCGTGGCGCTCTGCCTTTTCGTGATAGCCATGTATTTCAGCCCCTCTTTCAGGGGCTTCGTAGCCGGCTATTTGCCCGACTTCATCAGCGAAAGGCTCGCTCCGACAGTCCAGACTCCGCCGCAGCAAGTCTTAGCCCAGCAGCCCCAGTCGCCTCAGCAAGCGCCGCCGGAATCGTTCAGCGGAAGGTACACCTTGCGGGCCAAGGAATCTACTTGGGTCCAGGTGTCGGTGGACGACAAACCAATCGAACACATACTCTTCGCTCCCAATCAGTCTCGCTCCTTTGACGCGACCAGGAGCATAACCGTCGTCGCCGGCGACGGGCAAGCCTTGAATACCGAGTGGGACGGACAAGAGCGAGGTCTTCTGGGCAAACAAGGACCGGTGGAAGTCTTCTACGCAATCTCTCAGCCCGCCCAAACCAATCCATGACTTGTTCCGCAATGTCGGCAAACCAGGGTTTAGCCGCTTCCCAGCGCCGCTTGCCGTTTGCCCGCGACATTTTGCTCCTCTTCAAAGCAACTTAAGACGACCGACAAATCAGATAAGTCTTTAACTTATCTGATTTGTCGGTTTTAAAGACTACGATTGAAAATGGCTAATTCAAACAACGGTGAAACGTTAAAAGCAATCTATGTCGATAACGCCGCCACGACGGCCGTTTCCGAAAACGCCTTATCGGCGATGCTGCCTTTCTTCAGAGAAAACTTCGGCAATCCTTCCGCCATCCACAATGCCGGACTTGAGGCCAAAAAGGCCTTGGAAGCCGCCCGAACAGCGGTCGCCAAAGCGATAGGCGCTTTCAGCAGCGAGATCTATTTTACTTGCGGCGGCACCGAAAGCGACAATTGGGCTTTACGCGGCATCTGCGCTTCAAAATCCAAAAAAGGCCGCCATATAATTTCCACTGAAATCGAACACAAAGCGGTTTTAAATACTTTGGCGGCTTTGCAGGAACAAGATTTTCAGGTGACCCTGCTCAAGCCCGACGGCTGCGGCGTAATCGCCCCTGAGGCTCTAAAAAACGCCATACGGCCAGACACGATATTGATAAGCATAATGCTGGCCAATAATGTGGTCGGGACCATCCAGCCGATAGAGCGGCTCGCTGAAATCGCCAAAGAGCGTCAGATTATTTTCCACACCGATGCGGTTCAGGCGGTCGGTCATATTCCCATAGACGTGCGCAAGTTGTCGGTAGATTTACTCAGTCTGTCGGCCCACAACTTTCACGGGCCTAAAGGCGTCGGCGCTCTTTATTCAAAAGTTCCTCTGGTTCCTGCCGGCTATATGACGGGCGGAGGTCAGGAAAGAGGACACAGATCGGGCACGGAACACGTCCCAGGCATCGTCGGGCTTGGCGCGGCCATAAAAGAAGCCGCCGAAAACATGCCCGCTCATACGAAATATCTTGTCGCTTTAAGAGATAGGTTGATCGGCGAAATCGCCAAAATCCCTCAAAGCCGTCTGACCGGCCATCCGACCGACCGCTTGCCTGGCCACGCTTCCTTCGTTTTTGAAGGCATCGAACACAGCGTCTATTTGATCAACTCGCTCAACGAAAAGGGCATTTACGCAAGCTCCGGCTCGGCTTGTTCAGCGGCTTCGACGGATGCGCCCCATGTTCTGACGGCCATGGGACTCGATACGCGCCTTGCTCACAACTCCTTACGCATCACCCTTTCCGCCGACAATACTCAAGACGAGATCGATCGCATTTGCCGACAAATATCATCGATAATCCCGGAACTCAGAAACCGTAAAACCAGAAAAAGGACCAAGGAAATCGTCAGTAGCGTTTTCGACAACTATTAAGATATAATACCAATAATCGCAATGCCCCACAATTACGTCTAACATGACTTTCGACCGACGAGAAAAAGTTGCGGGAAAAACCGTTCAAGTTAGTCGACGACCCATTATCTAATGAGGCTTGTAAAAGCCTATCGGGTCAAAGCGCATCTTGTAAAAGTCCATCTTTTGAAAACTTTGCTTTTAAAACCTTTTCTTGCAAAAATTTTCATGTAAGACCTTTTCTCGACCGGCAAAACGTCGAGAGTCAGCAACGCCGACCATAGATTAAAGGCCGACCATAGATCAAAGACCGACCATAGATCAAAGATCGACCATAGATCAAAGACCGACCATAGATTTAAAGGCCAACCATAGTTCAAAGGCCGACCATAGATCAAAGGCCAACC
>JAISZP010000187.1 GCA_031269135.1 Deltaproteobacteria bacterium
TGAAGCGCAAGAGTAACGCCAAGGCGGAGTTGGAAGGTAGGGGGTCAGAAAATTATGAGCTGGGGATTTGGTCGAAAAAAGCCAGAAAATGACCTGTACCTACTTTGTGAACGGTTACAATGATTTAGAATCTAAAAATCTTTCCGATGGTTTTTGTCTTAGTTCGCCAAACACTGGAGTTGTTTATGAGTCGGATCCAATCACCTCCCGCCGTCAAGTTTTTCCTGGCGGCCTTTGGCCAAGATTCTAAATTACTTGACGCCGCAGTCAAAAGACTCACCCAGGGTTTTTCTGAGGCGAGCTTAGGGCCAGTGGATGTTCAAAGCCGAGATTTCCCTTTTGACGAGACCAAATACTACAGTAAAGAGATGGGAGAGGGGTTGGTCAAGCGCTACCTTTCTTGGACGAATTTATTGACTCCTGACAAGCTGGTGCCGTTAAAGCTGTTGGCTATGGATCTGGAGCATTCTTTCTCGGAGTCCCAAGCCCGCAGAGTCAATCTCGATCCAGGCTACATTTTCGCGGGCGGGTTGGTGTTGTCCACCGGTAAATTTTCAGGTCATCGTCTTTACCTGGGAGAAGGTTTGTGGGGAGAACTTACGCTTCACTACCACCATGGAAACTTCAGAAGCTTCGCCTGGACTTATCTCGATTACCAAAAGCCGGAAGTTTTAGAGGTTTTGAGGTTGATTAGAGATACTTATTTCCACCAGCTTACCCAAATGCCGGCTAGTCCAAGGCAGCCGCTGCAAGGTTAGAGGCAAAGAGGTTATAGCGGCAGTGGGTAGCGGCCAAAGATGTTAGTGGAACAAAGATTCCGGCGGTAGACAGGGCGACGGCGACAAGGCCGTCCTAAGGAAGCGATCAAAAAAATAGTCCGTGTTTATAAGGCTTATGCAACGGCTTTGGTCTATTCGATTATGTCGGAGTCGATCATGTCGGATTCGATTATGTCGGAGTCGAATAGAATCGAGTTTAGGCCTCATCGCAGGCGCCGGCTATTTATCAGTTTGCCGCCCTCGGCTAAGATCGGCGAAATTTCCGATGCAGCGGCACGTCGCCTCAAAGGATTAAGCGCCTGCAATCTAAATTTAAAGCGCCGCCCTGCAATATTTAAAGTTCGCTCGCTTTAGTCGCCTGAGTCGTTTCGATGCCGCAGAGATCGCCTCGCGCTCTAAGGCTCTAACGCGCTAATGTTCTAATGATCTGACGATCAAACGCTCTTACGCGCTAATACTCTGACGTTCTGACTCTTCGATTAAAAAAATCCGAAAAGTGCCGCTGAAGAATTGCTCCTAAAACCCGCGAAAAAGGTGAAGACGTAAGCCGAGGTCCAAAGCGCCAAGAATTTTGCGCTTCAGAATCCATATGCGATTGATTTTTTTCTTCAAGCTTACCCAAAAACCTCCAGATCCAGTCGCATGGGTCTGTGAAAACGGAAGACCCAAATATGATAAGAAGTATGACCGGATTCGGTTCAGCTGCCGCAGAGATATCAGGTTTTAATTGCCGCTTGGAGATCAAGACTCTAAACAACAGGTTTAAAGAGTTTGTGATACGTTCTCCGCACTTGGCGTCTCAGTGGGAAGAACCCATAAAAAAACTCGTCACCAGCCGGATTCATCGAGGAAGAATAGAGATTTGGATCCAAATGGAAGCTTTCGAGGACAACAGCTTCGGCCTGTCTTTGAATAATGAGACGGCTAAAAAGGCTTATGGGTTTTTGGTCTCGCTTAAAGAGCAGTTCGATCTCAAAGACGAGATCGGCATCGCTCACCTTTTGAGCTTAGGCGTGATAACAAATGAAAAAAACTCATCAGGGACTTTGAATAATAAGGACAATGAGAGTTTGGTGGAAGGACTGGAAGCTCTCGCCACCCAAGCTCTCGACCAGCTGATAGCTATGCGGGAGACGGAAGGCGGAATTTTAGCCAATGATCTTTTGGGACGTCTTGACGCTTTAAGCATATGGCTTGAAGAATTAAAGCAACTGTCCATTTTTGCTCCCACCGCCGCCACCAAACGCTACCAAGCCCGCTTGGAAGAGCTGGCCGAGTCTTTGATCGATCCGGCTCGTTTGGCCCAGGAGGCGGCGATATTGGCTGAAAAGATGGACATAACAGAGGAATTGACTAGATTTGGAAGCCATATCATAAGTTTCAGGAATTTACTGTGCCAATCCCAAGAACCCGTTGGCCGCAGGCTTGAGTTTCTCCTGCAGGAGATGGGCAGAGAGGCCAACACGATGGGCACTAAATCTCAATCAAAGCCCATCACCGATTTAGTGCTCAATTTTAAAAGCGAATTGGAAAAAGTCCGAGAACAAGTCTTGAACATCGAGTGATTTCATATCGCAAACACCTAAGTTGCTTATGGATTTACGTGACCGCAGGCGATCAAGGCGCTGGGGAAAAACAAGGCGCTTGTTCGCGGGGTTTGGCCGCCGCAGCGCGAAAAAGAACGATCTTAACAATCGTTGAAGGGCTGATCAAGCCGGCTTGTTTAGGCGCAAGCATACCAGTCGCAAATATGATTCGACGATTGGGCGACAGGCGGCGCCCCAATTGGATGACGCGCTAAAATTTATGAAAAACGACGAACTAGCTCGGCTGCCGCAACTTTCGGCGATGGGTAGGGTGTAGATGAAAAAGTCGACCTCGAAAAATTTGCGCCGTCTTCATTGAACTGAGCCATATACTTGGCCGAATGCCGTTTAAAGGAGCACCCGCCATGCCGGAGGATGATGCAAAGGAAAGCGCCGTTGAATCGAGCATAAAAGATTCTAATAATGAAAATTCACCT
>JAISZP010000207.1 GCA_031269135.1 Deltaproteobacteria bacterium
TGGTGAATGAGCCGTCAGGGAGAACATCAATCATTGGGAGGTTGTCGCTGATCTCCGCCCGCCAAACTAGTTTGGCGCCAGTGTCGTCGGCCGCTGACCAAAGCCGGTAACCGACGAAATTTCTGTCAGCGAGCAAAAGCATGTCCTGAGTCAGTTTGCCTCTCTCAATCAACTTCTTGGTCATGGCTTGTTCACTGATTCCATATGGGGCAATCTCAGCCGCCGTGATCACATGGGTTCCAGTCTCCACCAAGGCGAGAACCCTGGCTTGAGGAAAGGCCTTCTGGCCTCTTGAGCAGCTCGGGCAGCCGAAATAGGAGGCGTTCTCAGCCTCATCCGGCATATCGAAACAGGTCACGTCAACCGACATCAATCGCATTCCTTTATACCAGGCGCCTTGAAAATTTGCGGTAGCGATTGGCTTCAAAACCTTGTCCGCAATCAGGCGCATGGGTTCAGACCCCATTTTGATCCTGGCTTGAGATATTGCCGCTTTTCCCGGCAATTGTAGATTCGAGGTTTGTCTGGCAAGATGTTGGGTCGATTCGGAAAAGATCCTGACGATTTCCTCCAAAGGGGGTTCGCGAAACATTGACATGGCCATAACAAAATAAACAACTGCACTGGCTGGAAACAGTCGAATCCTTTGGGAGCCCCGGTTTGTCATGGCCAGAGATTCGTCAATCAATGTTTTGGGGACTACTCTAGCAAATAGACCTATGCTGAGTAAGTGAGTCAGATTAGTTTTTATAGGAAGCGTTTTCTTGTTTCGACTCATTTGACTTCTCCTATGGTGGCGATTTGCGTCGGTTCAACTGTTCTGCCGCTGAAGGAGATTATAGCATAAATTTTGTTAAGTAAACAGTATTGCATTTAGGCCACCCTCTTGACCGTCATCTTAGTGGTGACGGCGAAAAAAACGAAACCTATCGCAGCCATGGCCAGCATGGATTCGGCAAACAGCGACCATACGTCGCCGGTGAGAAACAGAGTCTGCAGACACGAAACGAAATAACGGGCGGGGATCAAATACGAGAATGCTCGCAGCGCCGCAGGCACCGAGGCGGTTTCAAAGACGAAGCCCGAGAGCATGAAAGAAGGCAGAAAGCCGGTGATGATGGCCAGTTGGGCCGACAAGAATTGATTTTTGGAAATCGTCGATATCAAAAGGCCTTGCCCCAAGGCGCTCAGCACGAACACCGAGCTTACGATCAAGAGAGCCGTCATCGAACCGCGAAAAGGGACGTGATACCAATAGACGGCTATGGCCCAGCTTAACACCATCGAGAGCATGGCTAGGATGAAGTAACTAACCAACTTGCCCAGTATGATTTGCCGCATGCTGACCGCAGTGGCCATCATGGCTTCCATGGTGCCTCTCTCCCACTCTCTGGAAATGACCAAAGCCGTAAGATTCACTCCTATCAGCGTCATCACGATGGAAATTGAGCCTGGGATCAGATAGTTGCGGCTGCTGAGGTCTTGGTTGTACCAATAGCGCGGCTCGATGTCGATCGTAGGACCAAGATTCACGTATCCCATATCTCTTTGAAAGTGAGTCAGCCAAGTGTTGAAGGCGCCTTCCGAGTAAGCGCTCACAAAAATGGCGCTGTTGGGTTCCGAGCCGTCAGTGATGAGCTGTAAGGTCGTCTTTTTCCCTCCAGCCAAGGCTCTGGCGAAATCTTCGTCTATGACGGCGATGCCCTGGAGTTTGCCCTCGGAAAGCGGGGCTTTGAATTCTTCGGTGCTTCGACCGATCGTCACGTTAAAAAAGGTGGAATTGGAAAAGGAAGAGATGAGAGAGGAACTTTGAGCGTCGCTGTTTTTGACGACTAAACCCAAATTTATCGTCGCATTGTCGAGATTGACTCCATACCCGAAGATGAACAACAGCAGCAGCGGCAAAACAAATGCTATCATCACGGCGCTTTGGTCGCGGAAGATCTGAAGCGACTCCTTTCTGATCAAGGCTAAAAGTGTTCGCAGCATTTGTTTCGCGCCTTTTTTCATGTATCTATATCCATATGCCTTTGTCTATATGCTTTTATCTACGGCCCTATCTACTCCCCTTGCTCGCTCATTTGCTTAATCAGCCAAATGAAGGCGTCCTCCATGGTGGGAGAGGGGAGGCTGTCGGATCGAACTAGAGATTTAAGGTTTTCCGGAGTTCCGCAGGCTATGTTGAGTCCTCGGTGAATGAGCGCGATCCTGTCGCAGTATTCGGCTTCTTCCATGAAGTGGGTGGTGACCATGATGGTTACGCCTTGGGTGGCCAAATAATTGAGGTGAAGCCAGAATTCCCGCCTGGTGACGGGGTCCACTCCTGAGGTGGGTTCATCCAAAAATAAGACGTCCGGTTCGTGCATGACCGCGCAGGCCAGAGCCAAGCGCTGTTTAAAGCCAAGGGAGAGAGAATCGGCGTTTTGGTTCAAGTAGGGCGCGAGGTCGAAGATTTCAACCATCTTATCGACCGTGTTTTTTCGGTGTTTTCCGCAGAGTCCATAAACGCCGGAGAAAAAGTGGAGATTTTGAGCGACGCTGAGCTGATTGTAGAGGGAAAACTTTTGGGCCATGTACCCTATGCGGCTTCTGGCCTTTGAAGGCGAAGACCGCAGGTCGATTCCGGCTATCAAGGCTAGTCCCGAACTCGGTCTGATTAAGCCGCACATCATCTTGAAGGTGGTCGATTTGCCCGCCCCATTGGGTCCAATCAGCCCGAATATCTCGCCTTTGTAGATCTGAAAGCTGTTGTCTTTGACGGCTATAAAATCGCCAAAGTTCTTGGTGAGGTTTTTGGCCTCCACCACCACCTCCAAAGTTGGTTCGGCGATTTTTTCGCTGTCGGCCAAAGGAGACTGGCCGTGCGGTCCCCCTCCCAACAGTTCAATGAAGGCGTCTTCAAAAGAGGGCTGGGTAGCCGTCCAATGCGCGTTAGGATCTTTTAGATTCAAAGCGGGCAGGGGGCCGTCCGGCTTTTTCACGATCCTGACGTCGCTTCCGACGATTGCGCAGTCGGTGACGGAATCATGCTGCAGCAGAGACAAAACCGTAGGGCGGCGTTCTTTTTCCTCGATGCCGGAGAGCTTGAAGCAGCGTCCCTGCAAGTCGGCGAAGGCCTGTTGCGGCAAGCCTTCGTAGAGTTTTTGTCCTTGGCAAAGTAGGATCACTCTGTCGCATTTTTCAGCTTCGTCGAGGTAAGAGGTTCCCCAGACGATGGTTATCCCATCAGAAGAAAGGGTTCGGACCATACGCCAAAGCTCTTGTCTGGATATGGGGTCCACTCCTACGCTTGGTTCATCCAAAAAAAGAAATTTCGGGTCTCCTAAAAGCACGCAGGCAAGCCCCAATTTCTGCTTCATCCCGCCGGACAATCGTCCGGCCAGCCTGCCTGTAAAGGGCGCCAAAGAAGTGAATTTAAGGAGAGCTTCAAGTTTTTCTTCCCGCCTTTTGGCGTCGAGTCCTCTAATGTCGGAATAAAGCTTCAAGTTTTCCAAGACGCTCAGATCTTCATAAAGACCGAATTTTTGGGGCATATAACCGCTTACGGCCCGAATGAGTTCGCCGTCTTTGATGGGATCCATCCCGTCAATCGAGACGGCGCCGCTTTCCGGCGCGAGCAGCCCCACCAATAAGCGCATGAAGGTGGTTTTTCCCGCCCCGTCAGGACCAACCACTCCCGTCATGGAACCATGATTTATTGTGGTTGAAATGCCGTCTAAAGCGGGATTTTGCTGCCCTTTGAAGGTTTTTTTCAGCCCTGCGACCTCGATGGCGACGTCGGTCATAAAGTTTCGTCTTCAAAGAAGATGGTCACCGGCATTCCTTGCCGCAGGCTGCTGTCGGCAGTGGTCACAATCACCCTCAAGCGGTAGACCAGATCCGTGCGCAAAACCGCTGTTTCGACGGTTTTAGGGGTGAATTCCGCCCTCGGAGAGATGAAGCCGATTTGTCCGGCATAGCGTCCGCCGGAATCGGTCACGATTTCAACTTGTTGTCCGGGGCGGATGCGTCCTAAATTCGGTTCGTCGATGTAGGCTCTTATCCAGATGGGGTTATCCAAAGAGATGGTGTAGACGATGTCGCCGGCGCCCACAATGGCGCCCGGTTCTCTGACTCTCGTCAGGATTGTTCCTTCGCTTGGAGAATAAAGAGCTGTATCGACCAGACTGGTCTGAGCCTGAGAGAGCTGGGCCTTGGCGGTGTCCATCTTGGCCAGCAAGCTGTCGCGGCCCGCTAGGGTGTCGTCGTAGTCGCTGGCTGTGATGGAGCCGTTTTTGAGAAGGGTTTGCCGCCTGAGAAGGTTTTTTTCGGCGTTCAACAAATTGGCCTCGATTTCCCTGATTTGGGCGGCTCTGACGTTATATTCCTCGACAAAGGGCGTCTTTTCAAGTTCGGCCAGCAGCGTCCCTTTAGAGACTCTGTCGCCTTCTTCAAGAAGCATTTTCTCAAGTCTTCCCGAGACTCTAAAGCCGAGCGAGAGTTCGCGAATATCCACGTTTCCGTATAGCGTCAGGGCCTTGGCGGAACCAGCGGGTTCATATCGTTGGTGGTAATACCATAACCCCGCCAAGCAGACTATAAGAGCCAGCAAGAGCGTCTTTTTCATATTTTTTTATCGGACTCCAGTTTCAACATAATCATCGGAACCGAGAAACGGTCGATTATCAGCTCGCTCGCCGACTAATCTCTATATCAGCAACTGGGCTATGAATTCGGTTATGAACTGTTCTATGAATCGGGCTATGAATTGTACTATGAATTGTACTTGGAATTGTACTTGGAATTGTACAGTCAAAACTTTCTGAAATACAAACCCTAATGTCGAAAATACCAAAATTTTGAAGTTATCGTCTGTTTGGTTGCGTCATTGCTGATTAACGGAACTGTGTTCAAAGCCCTCTTGTGAAGATCCGTCAAACATGGAACAATTTCACACTAAAGAGATTACAATGCAGCTTATATATGTTATTATATGTCTTTATATTTCCGCTTTCTACATAGGCGCATCGCCTGTCGTTCGACTGGATTTAGCCGAAAATTGTCGTTGGAGCGATGAGCTGAGAATAGTATACCAATAAATCATGCTGGGCGGCAGGCTTGACGACTGCAATTAAGCTTTCCGGCTTTAGTGGATGATGCGCCGGTTAAATGCGTCGGCTGCGCTTGCGTCTGCGTCTGTTCAATGCCTTCACGAGACAGGCTTTCACAAGAGCGGCTTTCGCAAGAGAGACCGATGACGCGCAGCCATCGCCGGGTATATTTAAAACCGATTCGCCTTCCTTAAAATATCGGGCGTTAGTTTTGTTGTCGCGTAAAGTTATTTTTTAACTAGTCTTTAGTGTTTGTATTTAACTCTTCGATTCTTATTTGTCATAATCGCATCTGAAAATATCGAATGTGTTCTCGTTTTATCTGCCGGTTGCGGTAAATGCTATGGATTCGAGTTTGCATGAGCCGTCTTCGCTGAAATCGACCTTGTCATGGCAGGCCGCGATAGGCAAGAGAGCCTAATTATAAAGCGAGCCTGGCATAAAGCGAGCCTAACATAAAGAGAGCCTGGCATAAAGAGAACATAGTCCAAAGAGATCCTAGCATAAAGAGAGCTTTTAGGTGAAAAAACAAATTTTGATTGTCGATGATAATGTGGCGACTTTGAAACAGATTGGCGCGCTGCTTGCAGGGAGCTACGATTTTTCTCTCTATAAATCCGGGGCGGAAGCGGTGGATTTTTGCCGACGATTTACCCCCGATCTCGTCCTGCTTGACGTGGAAATGCCCCAGATGAACGGTTTTGAAACCCTGGCCGAGTTAAAATCAAACCCGGCGATGATCGGTGTTCCGGTGATTTTTTTAACGGGCAATATAGACGCCGCCACCGAAATCAGAGCTCTGGAATCCGGCGCGATGGATTTCATCAAAAAACC
>JAISZP010000035.1 GCA_031269135.1 Deltaproteobacteria bacterium
AACGCTTTGAGCGAAAATCAAAGTTTCGACACCCTGGCCATAGAGCAGCTGCTCAAGAGCATCGACGAGCTTTTCGACGCCCTCGTCAAGAGCGACGTCGCGCCGGAGGTCAGTCTGGAGTCGTTTCGCCCATGGCTCAACAGGGCCATAAGTTCAATTCTCACCGAGCCTTATCCCGATAAATCGAACGGAATCATCATTTCCGACTATAATTCCCTTCATGGCGCCTTCTTCGATCGACTCTTTTTGATGGGCCTAAATGATAGGGTCTTTCCCATAGCCAAGGCGGAAAGCAGCTTTTGGCCCGAGAGCTTGATAACCGCCCTGGCTTCGACCTCGCTTGGTCGAAGGCTTTGGTCCAACGCCTCCGAAACTTATCAGCTCCAGGAGGAGATATTCGCTCAGGCTCTGAGTCAAGCGAAAAAAGTGGTCGTCTCCTACCATAGCGCCAATAATGATTTGCGGCCCGCTCTCCATTCCCCCATAATCGAAAGTCTAAAAAGTCTCTGGCCGGAAGGCGCCGTTCCTCATCAGCGCACCAACTGGCCGCTTCCCCCTGAGCCGCAGAAGATCCGCGACAGCGGCGAGCTTTGGCTTCATCTGGCTCTCCAAAATCCCAAAGGCCCGGCGCCTAAAGAGTTTTTGGAGCTTTCAGGTTTCGACTCGAAAGCGGATGAAAAATGGCGCTCCATAGGCCTTCGCCGCAGCCGAATCAATGGCGCCCAATCGCATCTGTTCGAGCATCATCTGGCCGCTTGGCTCAAGACCCTCGACCGCGACGAGAACGCCGCCGCGGTCGTCAATCTGACGATGCTCACTTCTTACGCCAACTGTCCAAGAAGCTTTTGGTACGACCAGATTCTGGGTTTGGAAGGCCCTAACGAACTTATTGAGCAGTGGTCCAACGCGGATCGCGGCGTGGTCATCCATCAGATACTGGAGAAGTTTCTTTCGCCTCTCAGAGACGACAAAGACGCCGACGTGGGGGCGAGTCGCCTTAGATACATCCTTTGGGAACTCGCTCATAAAAACTCCTGCCGCGCTCCTGTCGGCCGAAAACCGTTATGGGAAGCCAAAGTCCATCACTTGGAAAAAATAATGCTCGATTGGCTCAGTCGCCAGGACGGCTTTAAGGGCGCCTGCATCGAGGCCCTGGAATGGTCTTTCGCCTATATGGTTCAGACGGCCTGCGGACCGATGACGATTAAAGGCCGCGTCGACCGCATCGACAGGGAAAACGCGCGCGTCATCGTCAGGGATTACAAGTCGGCCAATAAAAACGACGCCTATTGGAAGGTTTACGATCCCGCCAAAGAGGATCAGTCTCGCCCTCTTGAGCAGTATCCCATGGTGCTTTACGGTTTGGCCGCAGCCAAAAATTTCAAGGCTGAACCAACGTTGCTGGTGGAATTCGTCGATCCCCAAGAAAAAGCCCCGATTGTGGAAATCACCAAGGGCGACGAAACAATCTTCTCGCGGATATGGGAGCAAATCAACACCGGGCTGACGGCAAAAACCGACGACCAACAAGCCTGCGGCTATTGCGACTACTTACGACTTTGCCACAGAGGACCATATGTCTCACAAGTTTGACGATTCCCAGCAAGAGGTTTTAGACAGTCGCTCGAATTTTTGCGTAGTGGCCGGCGCCGGCAGCGGCAAGACCGGGACGTTGGTGGAATACATCGTGCGCTTCATCGAAGGCGATCCGGTCAATAATTCGATCGTCAACGTCTTGGCCATGACTTTCAGCGAAAAAGCGGCTTCCGAGATGCGCGAGAGAGTCGCGGGTTCGATCTTGAATCGTTTAAGAGCGGCCAGAGACGTAGGCGACGATAAACTCAGACAAGTCTGGGAGCGGGAACTCAGAAGACTCGCTCAGGCCGAGATAAGCACCATCCATAGCTATTGCTTGGGCTTGATAACGACGTATTCGCATCTTTTGGGCCTTCCCTCGGATATCGACGTAAATCCAAGCGACGATCCCATCAGAGGGCATTTGCCGGAGATCGTCACAGACCTTTTGCACGAGCGCCAAGAGGATCTGTTTTTTCTCTCGAAAACCATACCGCTGAGTTCCTTTCGCTTCGGCGGCTCTTTGACCGACTGGATCGTCAGCTGCCTAAATAGGATCTCGGCCTGGGGTCTGCCGTCTGTGGGCCCCGCCTTATCGACGGATGAAAATTTATCGCTGCCCAACGTATTGGCGTATTTCCGCAAAACCGTCCGCGATGTGCTCAACTATGTGGTAAGTCCGGCGTATGACGTGGTTAAATATCCTGACGGCGTCGACGCCATCAAGTATCTCTCCAACGTCGTCTGCCGAGCTGAAAGCGACGACTTGCGCAGCGCGGCGATGATGCTCAATGAGTATTACGCCCAAAAAAACATTTTTTCTCTTTGGAGGACCAGAGAGACTAAACAATATCATCAAGATCTAAATCAAGCCGCCCAGTGGCTGGAAGACGGCGTCGCCGCCTTGGAGGCGCCGGAGTTCACCGAATCGCTGGCGCGTTTGGTGAACATCATAAACTCGCGGCTGAAGGATTACAGGTTTTCCAGATCGCTTCTGAGCTTCGACGATATATTGTCTCAGGCCCGCGCTCTTCTTAAAGGGCACTCTCAGGTGCGTTCCGAACAGTCCCGGAAATGGCGCTTGATTTTAGTCGACGAGTTTCAGGACACCAACCGCCTCCAAGCCGACATCATAAGTCAGCTGCTTTGCGATCCTCTGAACCCGGCGGAGGATTTCAGTTCCGTCGATTGGAGGAACACCGCTCCGAGACTTAAGGTGGTTGGAGACCCCAAGCAGTCGATCTATCGTTTCCGGGGTTCCGAACCATCGATCATGAATAATCTCGCCGTCGATCTTAAAGCCGCCGGAGGCGAGCACATAACTCTCGACACCAATTACCGCACCCAAAAACCTTTGATTGAAGCCTTCAATGCGCTTTTCGAAGGCTATCTCACTGAAGAATATACAATCCAGAAAAGCAAAAGGGATTCTCTCTATTCCCCAAAACCCATAGCTTGGCTCAACGGAGCGGACGACGAAAGACCGAGGGCCAGATATTTGGACCCGCAGGTTCAAGCGGGTTTTCTGGTCGATTATCTGAAGATTTTATTCAGCGGAGAGGCCGGAATTCATATAGGCGAAAAATCGCCCGCCGGAGACGTCTCCAGACTCCCCGCTCCAGGCGACGTAGCCGTTTTGCTGAGGCAAAAGACCAATTCGCATATCTATCAAGACGCTTTGACCGCCGCCGGGTGGTCTTGTCACACCTTAAAGGGCGGGGAACTTTTCGAATTTCCCGAGATTGCCGGGCTGGCCGCGGCTTATTTGTATCTGAGAGGAAGGGACCTTGATTATAACCTCCACGCGGTTTTGTCGTCTCCGCTGGGACCGGTTTCCGATGAGACCTTGACCTCTCTGGCCTGGCCGGAGGCGCCGGAGGGGGTTCGCAAGGGACTGTCGCACTATTTCAAGGACAAAAGTCAACTCTGGCCGGAATCGATCGAGCCCAGCGATCTGGTCGTCTTAAACGAAGTCAGGGAACTGCTTTTGACCCTCAAACCTTTCGCAAGTCTCAGGCCGCCGGGCGAGATCATCGAGGCCATCGTCGAAGAGCGGCATTTGCTTCCCCTTTTGATTTCCGGAGACGAGGGCTCCACTGAACGTGTGAGAAACGTCCAGTATTTCATGTCCGTAATCAAAGACATACCCCTGAGCTCCCCATCAGAACCCTTCAGCGCCGCCGACGAAATAATGGAGTTGTGGAAGAGCGGTTTGTCCAAAGGCGAGGACGACGTGGAGGGAGACGAGGAACTGCCGGAGCAAGGTTCAATCAACATAATGACCGTCCACAAGTCCAAGGGACTGGAATTTCCGATAGTCGTCATAGCTGAGGCCGATCGCGCCCCGCAAACTCGCACTGATGGTCTCATAATCAGCGAAGAGGGGAACGTCGCGATTAAATTCTACTCAAATACGCTGGGTAAAAAAGTCGAGCCGCCGGAATATAAAAAGCTGAAGGAAATCGAAAGTGAATTCGCTTTGGCGGAAAATAAGCGTTTGTTCTATGTCGCGGCCACCAGAGCCAGAGACCATTTGGTCGTAATAGGAAAACAATTTAAAAACCCGACAGCCTCATGGCTGTCGTATTTAACCGATAAGAAGCAATGTGAGCCTTTCGTGGAGAAACATCTTTGGACTTCCCGGATTGCGGGTTACCGCAGCGGCGAACAAAGCGCGGCCTCTGAAGAGTCTATTTCGAGTAACGAAAAGTCGATTGACGAAAAGCCGATTAATAAGAAGTCGATTAAGGGCCGGTCGATTAATGAAAACAGAATCGATCCTTTACAAAAAACCGAGTTGTCGGCCCAAATTAACCAGCAAACCCAGATTAACCAGCCGGCCCAGATAAAACCGCCATCTCAAATAAACCCGTCGGCCCAGATAAACCAGCCGACTCAAATAAACCCTCTTTTAATCTTGCCGCCGCCGGAAAACCGGGCTTTGTCCATGACGGTGACCATCTACAGTCGCTTTTACGTCAATTTAAAACAGGGGGCCACCTTTAAGCAGGCTATGGAAAACGCCTTGTCGGCTCAATATCAGCAGGACCATGTGGCTAGCGGTTCAGTCGGACCCCAAGGACCCACCAATCCGATCGATAGGGGCAACATCTTTCACGCGGTCATGGAGGCTTCGGATTTCAGCTTGACCGAGGCGCTCTATGAGGATCTCGTCGATAGACAGGCCGCGATACTAAACCTTAAGCCGACTTATCAAGAGATTTCTTTTCTGGCGAGTAAGGCTATGGCCTTTCAAAACTCCAGTATCGGGCAAGATCTGATTGAAACGTTGCTCGCCGGAGACAGTTTCGTGAGACGGGAATGGCCTTTTTGGTTAAGACTTCCCAGCGATGAATTCGATAACGGTCCCATAACGCTCAGCGGAACTATGGATTTGTTTTTTATAAATAAAGAGGGAGTCGGTAGAGTAGTTGATTACAAACTGGCGAAAGCGTCTCGAAATGAGGCTTACGAAAAACAGATACAACTTTACCGTCTGGCCATAGAAAAGGCTGGTTTTAAAGGTGAAATAAAATCAGATCTCTGGTTTTGCGGGGCCTAAATTTTTTTGCTTGGCGAGTCGCCGAAGCCTTCATAGCCAAAATTGCCATACCGGCATATTTTTTGAAAGATGAAACCGCCCATAATCATGCTTGATTGGGTTTGATTGCTTTTAATTGCTTTTAATCTAAGTAGATTTAATCAACCGCAGCTCCGCTGCGGTTTTTTTTCTCTTTTCTTCCGGCTTTTCTTGTCGACCGAACCTCTGGATGCCGCAATAACGACAAAAGGCTATTTGCGTCTCGACAGCAGGTAAAGATGCGTATGGACATGCAATCTAAAATTTCGGGAAAAATCAAGGAAAATAAAAAGATTATAAAAAGAAACACTCAAAAAAGCTTCTATTATTCAAGGCAGCCGTCAAATCGGCGCTCTTGTCGACATGATGCCCGCAGTCTCTGCTGCGGTGCAGTTCATAAACCAATACGTCGTCAAATATCTAATACGTCATCAAATATCTAACATGTTCGGCTGTCGATAATCAGATAATTTAAATTGCCTTTTGGTGTTTTATGTCGTTTATTGGTTTTTTGCCGAGACGCCGGGTCGTTTACTCTCTCTTGATCGCTT
>JAISZP010000039.1 GCA_031269135.1 Deltaproteobacteria bacterium
CTCTTGCTTATGAGGCCGACCTGGATTTCGAGGTGGGCATATTCGACCGTATGGCCCAGAAAATCCCTCACTTGGTCAAGATTAGCCCCGCCGCGCCGGGACACTACCCTCAAGACCTCCACCGGGCCGGAGGCGTCGCGGCGGTGCTGGAAAGACTCAATAAGCTCGGACTCATAAACGCCCAAGCTCTGACCGTCTCCGCCAAAACCATGGGCGAAAACATAAGCGGCATCCAAGCGACAGACGACTCGGTCATCCGCACCAAAGAAAACGCCTATTCCCAAAAGGGAGGCCTCAAACTCGTCTTCGGCAATCTGGCTCCTTTAGGCGCGGTCTGCAAACTTGCGGCGGTGGATCCGGCCATTCACGTCCACCGCGGCCCGGCCAGGGTTTTCGACAAAGAAGAACAAGCCGTCAAAGCTATTTACGGCGGCGAGATAAACAAGGGCGACGTCGTAGTGGTCCGCTACGAAGGCCCCAAAGGCGGCCCGGGCATGCGAGAGATGCTTACCCCGACGGTGGCTATAGTCGGCACCGGATTAGGCCGCGAGGTCGGACTTATAACCGACGGCCGCTTCAGCGGCGCGACCTCCGGGGCCGCCATCGGTCACATATCGCCGGAAGCCGCCGACGGCGGTCCCTTAGCCTTGGTGGAGGAAGGCGACTCGATCTTTTTCGACATACCAGAAGGGGTCTTGACTTTGGAGGTGTCCGACGAAGAATTGGCGAAACGCCGAGCGAATTGGAAACCGCCGAAATCCGGCATACCCCCAAAAAGCTATTTGGCTCGCTACAGCGCCATGGTCTCTTCGGCTATGGAAGGCGCTGTTTTTAAAATAAAAGGAGATTAAATGAGCAAAAAGAAAATCACAATCCCTGAACTTAAGGCCAAGAGGGAAAACGGCGGCAGTTTCGCCATGGTCACCGTCTACGACTATCCCATGGCCTCTCTCGTCGAGAAGTCGTCGATCGAACTTATCTTAGTCGGCGATTCGGTCGGCATGGTCATCCAGGGCCTCAACAGCACCGTCCCGGTGACGATGACCGATATGCTCTACCACACAAGGCTCGTCAGGCGCGGAACGCCAAACACCTTCATTGTGGGAGACATGCCCTTCATGTCCTATCAAGCATGCGAGAAAGAGGCCATTCACAACGCCGGCGCCTTGATGCAGGCGGGCGCCGACTGCGTAAAGATGGAAGGAACCCGCTTCACCGCCCCGAAGGTGGAAGCGGTCGTCAAATGCGGCATTCCTGTCGTCGGTCACATAGGCCTCACCCCGCAGACCGCGGCCGCCATGGGCGGCTTCAAACTCCAAGGCAAAGATCTCGATTCGGCCAAAAACCTGATGGCCGATGCCGTGGCCTACCAAGAAGCCGGCGTCTTCGCCATAGTTCTTGAATGTCTCCCGACGGCTCTGGGTCAGGCTATCCATAAAAGACTCAACATTCCCACCATCGGCGTGGGAGCGGGACACGGATGCACCGGCTACAACCTAAACGCCTACGACATCTTAGGCATATTCGATCAGTTTGTGCCCAAGTTCGTCAAAAGGTACCGTGACGTCGGCAAAGACATCACCGGCGTCTTCGACGCCTGGCGGGCGGATATCGAAAACGGTCAATATCCTTTACCCGAACACAATTTCAACGTCTTCGAAAAAGAGATCAACGAACTGTTTAAGTCTTAGAAATTCAATGGCCGACAGTTAAAAAAACTCATAACCATTAAAAATCAGTCAGCTGCATTCGTCATTCGTGTTTGTGGCTATCCCTTTTCGGCAGCCGTTATTTAGGGCAGCCCGCGCTTAGGGCAGCCGTCGCTTAGGCGAATAGCCGTTTCGGACGGCGCCTATTTACGGCAGCCGCTGCAGACGTTTTTTTCAGACGACTGCTTAAGGCCAAAGCTGCTGAAACGAAGACGTCTCCGACTTTGCGAATATCAATGGGCTAAAAAGTATTTTGAAAGTTTTTTGGGGAAGTATTTGCTTGAATGCATTTGCTTGAATGCATTTTTTTGAATGCATTTGTTTGAATGTTCTGGTTTGCATGGACTGCTTTGCATGCACTGCTTTGGAGTCTATCGGACCGTCAGCTTTCTGATTGTCCGAAAACGGGTTTAAGGATAAGAGCCGACTAAAAGTCGGCTCTTATCAGCCCGCCGAAATTTCTACCCTCAAGATTTTCGCCCTGATTCGATGAGCCCGACTATCTGTTCCACCATGGTGTGGTTTCAGGCAAGGATTGGTGAATCTAAGGACTAAAAACCGCCTAATCAGCGCCGAAAAGCCTCTTTAGGCCAATTTACTTAATTAAGCCGCAGCGAATTTACTCGCTATGACGAAAATGGAGAAAAAATGAATGTAGCGATATTAGGTTCTGGAGCTATGGGTTGCGTTTACGGAGGGTTTTTGGCCGGTCAATCGGAAAACAAAGTTACGCTGATTGATGTCTGGAAAGAGCATATCCAGACCATCAACGAAAAGGGTCTCACCATAAATACCACCGAAGGGAACATTGTAGTCAAAAACGTCGCCGCAGTGACCTCAGCCGAAGGTCTGCCGCCTCAAGATTTAGTCATAGTATTCGTCAAAGCGACGGCGACTCAAGAGGCGATGAGCCAGGCCGTAAATTTGGTGGGTCCAAATACGATGGTGCTTACTCTTCAAAACGGACTCGGAAACATCGAAAAACTGTGCCGAGTTGTGGACGCCAAGCACGTCTTAGGCGGCATCAACTCCTACGGCTCATCAATCAAAGGTCCTGGCGAAGTCATTTTACGGGGCTACGGAGAAACTGTATTTGGAGAGATCGACTCGAGCAAATCCAAACGTACGGAAGATCTTAAAGGCGTCTTAGATCGGGCGAATCTTCCCGCAAACCTCACCACCAACGTCCAGGGACGCATCTGGACCAAGCTCATCAGCAACATAGCCATCAACTCTTTATGCGCCATCATGGGCATCAAAAACGGTCAACTGTTGAAGCATCCCGAGAGCCTGGCGTTGATGGAAGGAGCGGTTCTTGAAGCGGTGGCGGTAGCCAAGGCGTTGGGCATAACGTTTGAAACGGACGACCCGGTCGAATACGCCAAAAAGGTCACTAAAAATACTGGAGAGAACATCTGTTCAATGCTCCAAGACGTCAGAGCCAAACGCCAAACAGAGATCTCGGTCATCAACGGCGCCATAGTCGAAAATGGGAAAAAGTTCGGCATCCCTACTCCTATAAACATGGTGCTGACGAATTTAATTTCAGTCATCCAGCAAAACTATCCCGCCTAAAAAGCAAATATCTTTAAATCTTTAAGTGAAGACGGCTCTATGCCAGCAAATTTTGCTGGATGCCAGCCGTCTTCATTTTTTTTCAAAATAATGCCGAACTGTAGAGTTAAAGCCCTTTG
>JAISZP010000297.1 GCA_031269135.1 Deltaproteobacteria bacterium
ATGAACTAAACTGGCGCTATGGACGACGACCTCGATGCGATCGTAGTCCAAGCCGAACAGATGATGGGCCTCGATGACTTCAAGACCTTTATTCATCATGGTGGCGCTGTCGCAACTAATTTTGGGACCCATCGACCAAGTGGGATGATTTAAGGCCATCCGGCGGGTCACTTTTTGCAGTTGCCCGCTTGACCAACCTCTAAACGGCCCGCCGCTGGCGGTTAAAATGATGCGGCGCAGCTCCGGGCGACGGAGTTTTCCTCCCAAGGCCTGAAATATGGCCGAGTGCTCGCTATCGACCGGGGTGAGATTGGAACCGACTTTTTTCATAATCAGTTCTCCGCCCAAGACCAAACTCTCTTTATTGGCCAGAGCGACCTTAAGTCCTTTTTCGAGGGCGATCCAGGCAGGCCTCAAACCGCAAGCTCCCACCACGGCGGAGATTACCGCCTGCGCTCCGCTTTGGACGGCTGTCGCGACAAGCCCGTCAGGGCCTATCAACACCTCGGGAAGGGGAGAAACCGAAAGCTCCTTCAAGAGCCCCAGCAGCTTCTTTCTATGTTCCTCGCCTTCGACGGAAACAACTTTTGGTCTGAATAGCCGCGTCTGCCAAGCTAAAGCTTCAACGCTGGTTTTAGCCGCAAGACCGACCACTTCCAAACGGTCCTCAAACGCCTTGGCTAAACTCAAGGTGCTCCGACCGATGGAGCCGGTCGCTCCTAAGACCGATATCTTGATGGGTCCAGACAAAATATGCTCAGGGAAGCGTAAGCCAGTTGATGTAGAAATAGACGGGAGGGAGGTTGAAAAGAAGCGAATCGAGGCGATCCCAAATGCCTCCATGGCCCCTTAGGATGGTTGAAGTGTCTTTTATGCCCATAGCCCTTTTCAGAGCGGATTCGAACAGATCGCCAAGGGTTCCCCAGAAGCCCAGAAACACCCCTAAAACCACCAGCTGGGTCAAGGTGAAATCCAAAGGCAAATAATAGGACGACAGGCCAGCCCCCAAGGCGCTGAAAGCCAGTCCGCCCAAAAGACCGGAAATGGTCTTATTGGGACTCACTTTCGGATAGAGCTTGGGGCCCTTCACTCTGGAGCCTACGTAGAAAGCGCCGGTATCATTGAAGGCCGTCACCAAAACGATGAAGATCAACCAATTCGAGCCGTAAGCCAGCTGCTTGATCAGCATGATGAAAGACAGAAGAAACGTCAGGTACAGATGCCCTAAAGCGAAGCGGCTTATAAGATTGACCGAAACCTTGTCGTTTTCCGGGGCTAGGTTGTACATCAGATATAGAGAACCCAAAACCAAAGCCGCAACCAGCCCCGCAAGCTGCCCATCCGGGCCGAAAAAGGAAGCCCCGAAGATCGTCAAGTAATAACCCAGCAAACCCAGAGCGAATAGGCCCTTTCTCTCTTTTCCCAAAAGGTTTACGGAAAATTCCCGCCAAGCCATAGTCCCTATGACGACTATCAAAGCCAGCAAAAAAAGTTTGTTGGGCAGCAGTATCGCCAAAACCGTCGGCGGGATGAGCACGAAAGCCACCGCCCAACGACTAAGTTCCCCTGTTTTTAAACGCTGTATGAAACTCACTTTTGGCCCTCCCCGCTGCCGACTCGGCGCACCCGGCAAATATGTCGTTCATTTGATGAACATCACGGGCGATAGGTATCTCGATAAATAGGTGTATAGCTAAATAGATATATGGACAAATAGATATATGGATAAATAGTCATATGGACAAATAAATATTCGGCAAACGCTCTTAAAATGCGGCGATTGCTTAAAAGCGGAGGCGAATCTAAAGTCCCGTCGCCGCGCGTAAGCGTTTTTTCAAGGCGCTTTTTCAAGCCGCCTGATACGCAGGCGGATGAAGGAACTTCTTGACGAGACAAAGAAGGCTTATGAACCAAAAAAGCTGAAAATCCCAAAAAAGCTAGTAGCGCAAAGAAGCTAAAAAAAAATCAAAAATACGTGAAACCTCAAAGAATCATAAAACCATCGCAGCCTAACCAGCCGACTAGAAAACAAGCGTTTTGCGCGGCTAAAAGTTCAGCTTCAACCTTGACCTTCGCCATCGTCGCCTTTTCCGGCATTTTCCTCGGCCTTTTCCCCGACGTTTTCCCCGGCCTTTTCCCCGACATCGTCTCTAGCCGGGGCGCCCTCCAACGTCAGCCTCACCGCCCAAGACGACACCTTTTGCTGTTTGATGAAAGCAAATCCTCTGCTGAGGTATTCGCCTCCGCCAACTCTCGCCATCACCTCTTGTCCCCAGTACGTGCCCGTACGAGACTGCCACGGCATCATAATGCAGTCTTCCACCACAACAAAGAGTCCAAATATGGGTTCAGGGCCGCCGGTCAACGATTTCCACTCGGTATACGACTTGTCTTTCTCGAAAGGCGTTATCTCATAGCGAGTCACGAAATCTCTGGCGTCTTGTCCGGAGATGTTGACTTGATTGTCTATGGTCCATAGGTCTGGACTATGGATTATGACCAACTGTCCTGTCTGGCGGTGGCGGACTTCGTTTTTGTCGAGATATATCCCATCTATTTTCCATAGACCGGGTCGGAACAGATAGCTATGGTTGTTGTCCACTGGGCCTCCTTACAGTCAAGCTTGAGTAAAAATTTGGGGGTCGGCCAAGATGGGAGTCAATTTCTGAAGTCTCTCCCGGGCGTCCTCCAACCGATCCCTTTTGATCCGCCCTGAAGCCAAGGCGCCCACCAATGCGTCGAAGGCGCCTTTAATCAATTTGCGATCGCGGCACATTAAAATCAGATCGTGACCGGCCTCGAAGGCGGCCACCGCCGCTTCTCCAGGCTGGAGATTGTTGGTGACGGCGCCCATCTGCAAATCGTCGGTCAAAAGCGGACCTTTAAAGCCCAGGGTTTGCTTCAAGACGCCGACGACCTTGGGCGAAAAGGTCGCCGGCCGGTTGGCGTCCCAGGCCGGATAGAGGCAGTGGGTGGTCATGACCATCTCAAGTCCCTGGTCTATTAAAGCTTTGAAAGGCGCCAAATGCTTGTTCATCTCCGCCAAGCTCAGACTGACCGTAGGCAAAACATCGTGCGGGTCGACGGTCGCCGCCCCTAAACCCGGGAAATGTTTCCCGCAACATAAAAGACCGGCTTGCCGAAAGCCTTCCCTGAAAGCCTGGGCGTTTTTTATGACGAAATCCGCCTCTTCGCCGAAGGATCTCGAATCCATGTAGCTGCCTGGGCTGCCGACATCCAAAACCGGGGCGAGATTGACGTTGAAGCCGGTATAGGCTAATTCCTTTCCTGAGGCCAGAGCCTCGTTTTTCACCGCCTCCACTCCTCTTAAGGCCGACTCTCTAGCCGACGGCAGTTGGATGAACGGCTCAGGCAGGCGCCTGACGGTTCCGCCTTCGTTATCGATGGCCGTCAAAAAAGGCCCTTGCCGAAGCGCTCGCCCCAACTTAGTCATCATGTGCAGGTCAAATCTCAGTTGATCAGGACTCCCTGGATAGTTTCTCTTAAAAAACACCATTCCAAAAGGCTGAAATTCCTGCAACAGCTCCATCGCCTCAGCCGCCGACGAGCCTTCCCAGCCGATCATCATTAATCGTCCGGCCTCGAAACGAGCCGCGCGAAACTCCATCCCTCCGTTTAAACATATATTGGACACAGCGTTAGCCTCATTATTTTGCGCATATTACATTCTTGCAAGCTTCGCATCGACCGCAGGACATCTCCGCCGGACACTGCGCCGTCAGGAGGGCTTCGTCGGCCCGTCGTTTTTCCTTCGCCAGCCACTCTTTGCCGGCTATCGGGGAGATGACCTCCCAACTGTTGGGACCGTGATGCGGTCTATGGATCGGATGATCTTCAGCATAGCCGTAGAGCTTCAAAGCTGCGGAAACTTTCCCTTTATGCTCCCAAAGAGCGCGCACCAGCGCCGAGCTTCGAGGTCCTCCTCTAGCCAAGAGTCCCTGAACAACCGTCCACTTTGGGGGATCGACTCTGAGTTCGACGCCTTGAATCTTCGATAGTCTTTCTTTTAAATATTCTCCCTTGCGCTGCATCTGCCGAGGCGTCATAAGCGGCGCCCATTGGAAAGGCGTATGCGGCTTGGGGGTGAAATTGGCGACCGAGACCGCTATCAAAGGCCCGGATTTGTTGATTTTGGCCTGCTTTTTTATTTGTAGAACCACTTCGACTATTTGTTCCAAATCATCGTCGGTTTCGCCAGGAAGCCCAATCATGAAATAAAGTTTCAAGCGCTTGACGCCGTAACGAGCGAGCAAAAGCGACGAGTCCAAGATCTCCGAAAGCGACAAGTTTTTGTTGATGATCGCTCTTAGCCTTTCGCTCCCGCCTTCAGGGGCGACAGCCAAAGAGGAAAGACCTGTCCGGGCAATCTTTTCGGCGAGCTGCTCGGTCATGTTCGACAGGCGCATCGAAGACAGGCCCACCTTCACTCCAAAGCCGGCCAGCGCGTCCAACAGATTCATCAGCTCCGGATGATCGGCGACTGCGGGACTCACCAAGCCGACCTTTGCGCCTTTGACCAAAAACGGCTCCAAGGCTTTAAGTATGGATTGAGCCGGCCAGGCCCGGTGAGGGCGGTAAAGGTAGCCCGCCAGACAAAAGCGGCATCCCCACGGACAACCTCGGCTGATCTCCACCAGCGCCGTCTGGGGAAACTCCGTATTTTTGGTCAGAATCGGCGTGACCGGCGGAAGAGCGAGGCTTGACGGCGGCCAGGTCAAAAAAGCGGGAGTCACGGCAAAGTCGAATATTTCTTGCGGCGCTGCGGTTTCGAATGGACTGTCTTTTCCGGCCCCAGAGAGACTCTCCCGACATAACGTTTTTAATTCCTCGGGAGCAAGCTCCGGCGCCAGCGCCCCAGGCACATTTTTTTCTATGGCTTTCAAGAGTTCTTCTTGAGAGGCGAAAGATTTTTTTCTTTTCACCAAAGCCGCGTCCGTCAACAAATCGGCGAGCTGGGGCCACTGCGCCTCCCCTTCCCCAGCCAAAAACACGTCCACAAACGGCCACAGGGGCCATGGATTGCTCCAGACCCCGACTCCGCCGGCCACCACCAACGGATCGCTCTCTTTACGTTCGCTTCTATCTGTCTTGACTCCCCCTCTATGTAAAATCTCCAGCAGCAGCCAGTAGTCGTTTTCCAAGACCATGGAAGCGGCGATTATCGGAAAATCGGCGAGAGGTCTTGCGCTCTCGACTGAAACGACGGAGCCGCTCTGGTCGTCAGGAAGAAAAAACCTCTCGGCCAGGGCGTCGGGTCTGCTGTTGAGATAGCTGTAGACCCACAGATAGCCTAAGGCCGACATGCCGGTATGATACGTTCCCGGCCAGACGAGAGCCACCGATAACCTTCCGCCTTTTTCCTTGCGGATAGTTCCGCTCTCTTGAGCCAATAAAGCCCAGCGGGCGTCTTGAACTTTTCTCTTATGCCCCAAGGGGACTTTTTCGGATCTCTGAGGCAAAAACTTTCCCCGCAGGCCCCTTTCGACTGTGGCTTGGCCTTTTCAATTCATCTTCAAACGCCTCATGGAGCCTCTTTTCGGAGCCTCTAGTTTGGGCCTGTTATTAGGGCTTCTAGTTTTGGCCTGTTATTAGGGCCTCTTGTTAGGCTTTTTTTAGGCTGTCGACCCCGGCCTCTCAGTCCGCCGGGTTTCTCATAAAGGTCGGCCTTTCGTAAAACTTGGGGTTGGTGTTGGTCGGATCGACCAAACTGTTTTCCTCATATTTGGAAAAGGCGCCGGCCTGCACCGTTCTTTGAGCGATCGGTTTCGGGTTCAGGCGGATGACTTGCCCGCTTTTAGGTTGTTGCAGCGTCACAACCTGGGGTTCGGGAGCGGGGGCGGGGGCGGGCGCCGCCGCCTGAGGCTCTCCAAGCAGCACCTCATTATCCTCCGGTTCGACTTCCAGGGGAATCGGCTCTTCGCCAAAGAGCGTTAAACCAGTCGCGATAACCGTAACCTTAATCGTGTTGGATTCGGCCAGCGACTCGTCGACGTAATTTCCCGAAAAGACGTCTAGCTCATTATTCGCGCCAACAGCCTTGACAAGCTCTTCATTAACCATCGTAAATTCAGAGATGAGCAAATTACTGTCGG
This sequence comes from Deltaproteobacteria bacterium, assembly GCA_031269135.1. Lineage (GTDB taxonomy): Bacteria > Desulfobacterota > Desulfarculia > Adiutricales > Adiutricaceae > JAISZP01. The sequence continues at coordinate 6,114 of JAISZP010000297.1, forward strand.
CAGTGACGTTAATCAAGAGCGATTTAGCCCCTTTGACGGAAACGTCGGCCATCAGCGGACTTGAGATCGCCTGCTTGATGGCCATTTTCACCCTGTCTTCGCCGGAAGCCTGCCCATAACCCATGATGGCTTGGCCTTTGTGAGCCAGCACCGTCTTTATGTCGTTGAAATCGAGATTAAACTCGCCTGGGAAAGTGATGAGATCGCTGATGCTGCCGACGGCCCGCACCAAAATGTTGTCGGCGACTGCCCGGCTCTCTTTGACGGTCGCCTTCGGCATGACTTTTATCAGCTTGGAATTATCCACCGGGATAATGCTGTTGCTGACCTCCGCCAGTTCCTTCAAGGCCTTTTCCGCAAGCTTCAAGCGATTAACTTCATGCTTGAACGGCAGCACCACCACGCTGACTATCAAAGGACGCTTATCGGCGTCAAGTTTAGCGAGCGCTTCAGCGATGAACGGCGCTCCGCCTGTCCCGGTTCCGCCGCCTAAGCCTGCGGTGATGAAGACTATATGGGCGTCGGCCAAGACGGCTAAAATCTCGTCGATGGTTTCAGCCGCCGCCTTACGGCCAATCTCGGGATTTCCGCCGCACCCAAGACCATTGGTCAGTTTAGTCCCAACCTGGATCTTTATGGGCGCCTTGCAGCGGTTGAGGTCCTGCAGATCGCTGTTGGCGGCCACATAAATCGGACCAACGATCCCACTGTCGATCATGTGGTTGATGGCGTTGTTGCCGCAGCCTCCGATGCCGATCACCATGATCTTTTCCACTCCAGAAGCGGCGTTGGCCACGGATTCTATCACCTCGGTCATAGTTTTCTCCTCTTTTAAAAGTTATTGCAAAAGGCGCAAAAAATATTGAGTTTTATTATTTTTTATATTTATATTTATTAAATACTCATATATTTATGTATTTTAGATATTTTAGATATTGGTTTTAGTTGCCATAAGGTCCTCTTTTAGTTTTTAGCCGTTTATTATTCGCATAATCTCCATAGTCGCCGTCACGGGAGGAATCCGACGAGTCTGACGAATCTCCTGAATCCACCAAGTCTCCTGAATCCACCGAATCTACCGAAGAGAAAAAATCAATGAAAATGACTTCAGCAGAATCGACGGCAGCTAAAGAACAAGCTTTCACTTGAGTTTTTGCAGTTTAGAAACTGCAAAATCTTGTTCATGGAACTCATCAGCAGGCTCTATGGATTTTAAACCAGGCTCCAACGACTTTGCCGGCTCTACGGCCTTTATCCCGGACTCCATCGACTTTACATCAGCGGAATCTTTGGCGTAAGAAAGACCTGTGGCCAGCACCGTCACCTTTATGGCGTCTCTTTTCGCTAATTGCTCATCAACCGCAAGTCCGGAGAAGACTTGGACGTCCTGAGCCTTTGCGGCGAAAACTATTTTTTCGTTTATGGTGATGTAATCTTCCAACAAAATGTCGCTGGAAGCCGTGACGTTTATGAGCACCGCCTTGGCGCCGGCTAAGGAAACGTCGGACATCAAGGGACTGGAAATCGTATTTTTTATGACCTGATCTATTCTGCCAGGTCCGCAGGCCTCGCCGTAGCCTATTATGGCTTGACCTTGAAAACTCAGCACCGACTCGATATCGCAAAGATCCAAGTTTAATTGCCCCTGATTGGAGATAAGCTCCGTAATGCTTCTGACGGCCCTGACGAGGATGTCGTCGGTCGCCTTACGACACTCTTTGACGGTAGCCCTCGGGAAAACCTCAATGAGCTTGGAATTGTCGATGGGTATGACGCTGTTGCTGAGGCTGAAAATTTCTTTTAGGGCGGCCTCGGCCACCTTTATGCGGTTTCTCTCGTGAGGAAACGGAAGCACCGGAACGGCGACCACCATCGGTCGAGACGGTTCTTCTTTCTCCTTCAGGGCCTGCGCCACCACCGGCGCCCCGCCTGTCCCTGTCCCGCCGCCTAAGCCGGTCGCGATGAAGACGATTCTGGCCCCTTCCAAGACCTCTAA
>JAISZP010000336.1 GCA_031269135.1 Deltaproteobacteria bacterium
CACCGGTATCCCTAGCGCCACCGCGTAACCGCACTCGAAAACCGTCCCCGAGTCAGGTTCGTTTCCTCTAAAGGGATTTAAATTGGCGATGACCATCTTGGACTTCTTAATCAGCTCTAGATTGAACTGGGCGATGCGATGAGGATCTTTTTCGATGAATTCCCCTGAAAAGACAGGCTCGATATCAAACGGCGCCGAAAATTGCTTTAACGTAGTTATGTAGTCGACGTAATCGGGGTAAAAAATGTTGGGACCGGCGAAATAAACTTTCAAAATGCTCTCCTGTTGTTTGTGACGTTCAATTAAGGCGTTATTTGATTTCAAGGAAAGTGACTCCGTCCCAGTCCTGGCCGGGCGGGTTCGGAATGAACTCTCTGCATTTTTGAGCTAGAATCTGGCTTGGAATATCGGTCGGAAGGACCTTCAAGGCGGCCTCCGCCCTGAGCAAGGCCCCGGAAAAATCGCGGCTCCAATAATGGTTAAGGGCCCGTTCGAAATAATTCACGGCCTGGGCTTGTTGGGGCGTCAAGCCTCCGATGGGCGCCATCACTTCGTAAACCTTAAGGCTGCCTTTCCGCCCTTTCACTCTGACTCTGTCCAAGGTTCTGAAGCATACCTCTTCCTTGGCCATGGCGACCGTCGCTTCGCTGGCGAGTATGGTGGTGTTGAAGATCTTATTGACCCCGACCAACCTGGAAGCCAGATTCACCGTATCTCCCATCACCGTATAGTTTAGACGTTGTTTGGCGCCTATGTTTCCGGCGATGACCGAGCCGGTGTTTAGTCCGATCAAGGCATGAAGAAGCGGCTGGCCTGCGGCCGAAAAGTTTCGGTTGAGGTCTTCCAAGAGCTTTTGCTGCATCAAAGCTGAAAGACAGGCGGCTACGGCGTGGCGGGGCTGGCTCGATGGCGCCCCCCAGACGGCCATTATGGCGTCGCCGACGAATTTGTCGACGAAGCCGTCGTAGCGTTCAATGGCTGTATTCATGGAGTCGTAGTACTGGTTTAGAATATCGACCATCTGAGCCGTTTCCATGGTTTCGGCCATGGAAGTGAAGCCCACGATGTCGGCGAACAACACAGTCACTATTCTCTGTTCGCCGCGTCTTTGGAGGATTTCAGGGTTGTGGATGATCTGACCGGCTAGGGCCGGATTTAAGTACAAGTTTAGGGCTTGGCTGCTGGTGCGCTGGATTTTCTTGGCCTCTCTGGCTTTGACGCCCCAGTAGAGAGCGTTGGCCAGAAGCAGAATCGATACGCCTGGTATCACCGGTAAAAAGACGTATCGTCTGAAGGCTATGAAGGCGACGACGGGATAGGCGATCAGCACCGCCGCAGGCAGCCAGGGCAAAAGGTAGACGTCTTTGGGCGCGCTTAGAAGTATAGGCAGCAGAGCCAAAACCATAAGCCCGAAGAAAAAGGCCCACAACGTCAGCCAACTCGGATTTTTGATCTGCAACCCCAGCAGCAGCGTTTCGATGCCTTGAGCCTGAATCTCCACGGCGGAGGTGAGGTTCCAGCCGCGATCGCCGGAAGCGTAAGCTGAATTAGGCGTCGGATAGGCGTCTAGGTTTTGGGAACTGGTGTCGCCTATCAAAACCAAAGCCTCGCCGAAAAGGTGCTTGAAGAAGTCGATTTGTCCGTGGATGGCCTGTTCGTAGACCTGATTGAAGCTTACCTTGGTGAAAACCCCGCCGTAGTCGATGTAAAAATTGCCTTTGAGTTCCTTCATGGCGGGGTCCATGGCCTTGGCGGCCAAGTAGGCGAAGGACAAACGGACGTCCTCGGGGCCTTCGTCTCGATCGCCTGAGTTTTCCTCCATCGGAGCGACGATGGTTCGGTTTATGGCCAGGCTTCTGACTTTGTTGTCTCGATCGTGGATAAGATTGAGAAACCCCAGCTTGTCTTGCCCCATGATCTCGATGAATTTGGGCGACGGAAAAAAGGGCAGATCTATGAACCACCTAAAACCGTAGATGACCGGAACGAAGTCGCGCTTGGCCTGCTGGACGGAAGAAAACCATATGGCTTCTTCTTCCAAAGGGTAAGCTCGTCCTTCGGTGGAGGGGAGAGGGCGGTGAATGGCCACCACTTTCGCGCCGCCGAGGACAAGCGCGTCTAAGATGGAAGCCCAGACGACGGGGGAGAAGAGTTCCGGGTGGGTTTGGTAGGGGTTGTTGAGAGTGGCGTCGTCTATAGCGATTATGACTATTTTAGGTTTTTCGAGGGCGCTCTCGGGCCGAGGACGGTAGTGGAGCATCAGATCGTAGATGGAGCCTTCAAACGGCAAATTAGTGCCGGGCAAAGACATCATCAGGCCTAAAAGGCTTAAAAGAACGCTGCTGTATAGAGTCAGTCTGAACCTAGACCAAGAAGCGCTGTTTAAAAGTCTAATTAAGCCGTCAAACATGTATTATCCTCAACGACCCCATAAGGCCTTTCCAACGGCCTTCATCAGGAACCTTCCAGGGACCCTTCTTCGGGGGCTTCCATAGGACCTTTCATAGGGACCTTTCATGGGGCCAAGGCGCCTCCCAGGCAAGGCTTGTCGCGTCATTTGTTTTGGTCGATGCTTCGGCCTTAGTCGTTTTCGGCCTTAGTCGTCAGCGACCCCGTCCACGTCATCGACGTCAAGTTTCGCCAAATCTTCGAAACGTATGTCCAACCCCAAGACCCCGGCTATTTGGCCTTCGTCGTCGCGAATCGGTCCGCTGACGGTGATGCACAGGGCGCCGGTGAACCTTGAGGTGTAAAAATCCGTCACGTGCACGGCCCCTTCTTCCATTGGTTTGACGAACCATATTCGATCCGAAAGATTCGAGCCTACGTCTTGTTGGCCGCTGAAGCGCTTTTTTTCGTGAGTGGAGGCGACGTTGCGGGTGATTTTTATGCCGTGGTTGTCGGTCACGTAGAGAAACTGGATGAAGGGATTGGTGGTCACCCACTTTTCCAACAGCGTCTCCTGCTTGGAGGGGTCCATGGAGCGGATGACGGGGTTGTCGATCATCGACAGCATCATATCGTGGGCCAGTTCCCTGGCTCTGGCCTTCAGGCGGTCGAATTGGGACTCGAAGCACTGCGGCAGGTGAATTCTGGCCAACTTCTCCAATTCCCTGGTGCTCATATTGGTGTTGCGTCCGTTTTCGTATTCGCTTTGAATCTGCCGATACATCTTTTGGACGGCCGGATTGCGCTTGTCCATCAGCTTTCCGCCCGTCAGATGGAGCCTTTGGTTGAGCCAGTGAGTAAGGCCGGCGGTTCCGCTTTTGTCGTTTATGGCGATGGAGGGCGGACGATTCAAAATCAGTCTGGTGTCGAAGATGTTGTAGATCTCTTCGTTTTTAAGCATGCCGTCGGCAT
>JAISZP010000093.1 GCA_031269135.1 Deltaproteobacteria bacterium
AAGACCTCGGCGGCCGAAAATAACCGCCAATGTCGAAACATAAGGCGAGGCGCCGCCGCAACTTGACCGAAAATTAACTTTTTCAGCCTATAGTCTTAAAGACGAAATAGTCTTAAAGACAAAATAGGTTTCAATCACCGATTCACTTGCGAGTACCTTATGACTATATCTCCATTGGCCGGATTACCCGCCCCTCCAGAGCGACTCATCAATCTTGCCGGTTTATTGTGCGATTATTACACCGTAGAACCGCTCGCAGCCGTTTCATTCGGGACTTCCGGACACCGCGGCAGCGCCTTTAAAGGCGCCTTCAACGAATCTCACGTCGTCGCCATCACTGCGGCGGTGATTGAATACCGTACCCAAAAAGGCTATAAAGGCCCAATCTTTTTGGCTCATGACACCCATGCTCTCAGCGACGCCGCCTGGCGGACCGCTTTGACGGTTTTCGCCGCCTACGACATCCCGGTAGTCATCAGTCGCGACCGTGAATACTGTCCGACTCCGGTGACGTCTTTTTTAATTTTAGAGCACAATCGCTCACACCCTCAGGCCCTCTCCGACGGACTCATCATCACTCCCAGTCACAATCCTCCCCAAGACGGAGGAATCAAATATAACCCGCCTCACGGCGGTCCCGCCGACGTGGACGTTACGGGCTGGATCGAGAAAAGGGCCAATGAGCTTTTGGGAAGAATCTACACGATTAAAAGAATCCCGCTGGCTAAGGCGTTGACTGCTCCGTCGGTGGAGATTCGCGACTACATCACTCCCTTTGTCGAAGCTTTGGGAGAAGTGGTCGACCTCGAGCTGGTCAAAAGTTCCGGAATAAAAATAGGGGCCGACCCCTTAGGCGGTTCCGGAATCCATTATTGGGCGCCGATCGCCGAGCGCTGGGGCCTAAACATCACGGTAGTCAACCCCATCGTCGATCCCGGCTTCACCTTCATGCCTCTTGATTCCGATGGGGTCATACGTATGGACTGTTCTTCTCCATACGCCATGGCCAATCTGATAAAGACGAGCGGAAACTACGATTTGGGTTTCGGCAACGACCCTGATTTCGACCGTCACGGAATAATTTCCGGCGGAAAATTGATGAACCCGAATCATTATCTGGCCACAGCCATACATTATCTTTTGGCGAACAGGCCTTCATGGCCGACTGCCGCTAAAATCGGCAAAACGTTGGTGAGCTCGTCCATAATCGATCGAGTGGTTCAAGGCGCAGGCAGAACGGTCTACGAAACCCCTGTGGGCTTCAAGTGGTTCGTTCCCGGACTCATCGAGCGCACTTTGGCGTTTGGGGGAGAAGAAAGCGCAGGCGCTTCCTTCCTTCGCCGCAACGGACAAACTTGGACTACGGATAAATGCGGCTTCTGCCTGACGTTGTTGGCGGCCGAGATGACGGCCAAGTCCAATAAGCTACCTCATGAAATTTTCCGGCAGATCACCGAGCGTTACGGTCAGACCGATTATGTTCGGATCGATTCGGACATCACCCCGCAAGCCAAAGCCGTCTTGACGAACCTCGATCCTACGGTTTTGATAGGCGCTCAATTGGCCGATCTGAAAGTCGTCAGAGCCTGGAACAAAGCTCCAGGAAACGACGCCGCCATCGGCGGACTTAAGGTGCTTCTCTCCGACGGCTCCTGGTTTGCGATGCGCCCCAGCGGCACGGAACCAAAGATGAAACTCTATGCCGAGAGTCTGGGCGGCCCATCGCTTTTGACTAAACTCACAGAGCAAGCTCAGGATCTTGTATTCAGCCGCTAAGCCCCGAAGTTAGTGAATTGGGAATATGTATGCTGTAGATATATTTTAAGTAAACGAAAGGAACTTACATTTACTGTTAAAAGATTTGTTTTGGTATTTTATTTATGCTATTTAAAAAATTGCGGGCAAAATTTCTTGCGAATTTGGCTGATTTAAATCCGTTTAAACATTGGAATTCCCCTCAAGGCTACAAAGAATTTCTCACTTTATGTCTTCCTCTTATTGCGTCCACCACAGCCTCATCATTGATGCTCTTTACCGATCGGTTGTTTCTAAGCAATTATTCCGTAAACGCAATAGCCGCTTCATTGCCCGCCGGCGTGATGAAAGTGACGATCAGCGCCGTTTTCTTGGGCATAGTCTCTTATACCGGAGTCTTCGTCGCCCAGTACACCGGGGCCGACAAGCCTGAGAGAGCCTCCGGCGCCCTTTGGCAAGGATTGTACTTCTCCCTCGTCAGCGGAGCGGCCATGGCGTTTTTGTTCTTCGCCTCGCCCTTCATCTTCAGCTTCGGCAGCTCCAATCAACAGATAATAGATCTTGAGATTCAATACTTCGGTCCGCTGATCGTCTGCAGCCCCTTGGATCTGGTCATGGTCGCGATGTCGGTGTTTATGGCGGCTTTAGGGCGGACTAAAGTGGTGATGTGGGTGAGCCTTGGCGGCGCGATTTTAAATATCCCGTTGGACTACTTTTTTATTTACGGTCTAAAAATAGGAAGCGGCGTCCTTTTACCGGAAATGGGGATCTTCGGCGCGTCTCTGGCGACTGTCGTGTCGTGGGCGTTGACGGTCGTCGTCTTTTCGGTTTTGATCTTCAACAAAAAGATGGAGGCCTCTCACCGCACCATAAGCAACCGCTCATTCGATTGGCCTTTGATGAAGCGGATGTTCAAGTACGGTTGGCCCGGCGGTCTTCAATTCTTCATGGAAATCTTCACTTTTTCTTTCTTCGCTTTCGCTGTGGCCAGGCTTGACGACTTGACTTTGGCCTGCAACAATATAGTCTTCTCTTTAGAGGCTTTGTCTTTTTTCCCGATGATCGGGGTAGGGCAGACAGTCAGCATCATGGTAGGCCATTCCATCGGTCGGTCTAGGCCGGATGAAGGCTCTAAGGCCGCTAAAACGGGGGCTGTCGTCAGTTCTTTTTATGTGCTGCTGATAGTGTCGACTTTTTTGCTGTTTCCGAACCAACTTTTGTCGCTGTTTTTGGATGATGGTTTGGATCTCTCCAGCAAGACCTACATTTTAAGCTTAGGGACCACGATACTGAGGTTTGTGGCTGTTTACAGCCTTTTTGACGGTTTGTATCTATGCTGCTTTGGAGCGATCAGAGGCGCCGGAGACGTCTGGTTTCCCTTGGCGTCTATGGCGGCTTGGGGAATCCTGGGATTGATGGCCCCGATATTGATCTTTTTTTACTTTAATATGGCGACCATTTACACCATGTGGATCGTCATGGTCATCTATATTCTGGGACTCACCACCACAGGAGTGCTTAGGTTTCTTGGAAAAAAATGGATGAAGATGAGGGTGATAGAGCCGGTCTTGACTAGCGACTGAGGAGAGCTTGAGTTGTGAAGTTGTTTCTGACAAAATCAAGTTAATTATATCATAATTCGGCAAATATAGTCGTGCGGCGCCGATGCAATATCCAAATTTACGGCGCTATTTACGGCGCTGTCTGCTGATGCAAAACCCCTTAGATATTCTTCTAGTTTTCCTGTAATTCATAGCGAAACAAGACAGGGCATCCCCAGCTAAACGTTCAGAGCGTTCAAATCAGCGGCGCGGCGGCAAATCAGCTTGTTTGCGTAATATGCAGATTATCAAGAAATCAGATCGATAAGGTTTTTTTTTGGACTATGCTGGGCCATATTCCGGCGTATTTGGCACATGCCAACTGAAGATGCGCCTATTTAACATGGATGACGATCAATAAAAGGCATGGCGAATACTATGAACACGACGACGCAATCAAATATGA
>JAISZP010000057.1 GCA_031269135.1 Deltaproteobacteria bacterium
GAACAATCGCCTGCCGCATCGGCGACATAAAAACGCAGCGTTCATGACAAGACATCAACCACGCAAGCATCTAGGCAACTTCTAGGCAACTTCCGGGGATTCCAATTCTACAGGTCGAAATTTTTCCTTTTACGCCTTGGAAGTTCAGCGATGCCTTTGAGATGGTCGGCGATTTGCGTTTTGATGCTGGGAAAAGCAGTTTTTTGGTTGGATTTTGCTGGGCTGAAAGGTTTGGTCTTTTAGAAATTGGTGTTCGGCGATCTAGAATAATTTCCGATGCGACTTTCGCTCTTGCTTTCTGGTAGTGGAGCAATAAGACCTGTCAAAATCATCTATAAGATTCTATCGTATGATTAAGGCGACGCAGGATTTCAAAGGCGACGTTGGATTTCAAAGGCAATGTTGGATTTCAAGGGTGCTATGCTCTTGAAAATCTCACTCCGCCTAATGATTGAAGTTACGCTCTAAAAGTAAATAGGAAAGTCCAAGTTCGCTTGAAGCAGCTCCAGCATCGTCGATATACCGGCAGCGGTCGCAGGCGCCGCCTTGAGCTTTCGACATCGGTTTATCGGAAAGCGCAAAAGGCCTTATTTTCGGCGGCTTATTTTCGAGTCCTATTTTTTGAGAGCTGATGTTTAGCGATGAAACAAACCGATTATGCAAGCTCAGGGCGCGATCTTTCAATTTTCAGTGCGGTTGCGGATGCGCTGCTCTTCAAGCATGTAGTAGTTTATAGCTTTTTGAAGAGCCCTAGTGGCCTTCATGTCAAGTTCGTGGAACTTTAATCCTATTTTGGCCATCTGGTCCCCTGGAGCGTAACTGATTCGCACCACTTCCGCTTCCCCGTTGATGATGGTTTGACCTCCGGGGGTTTGCAAGTTTGGGAAGAACAAGGTAAACCACAACCTCATGCCCATGGTTGCTTGCGGCGGCGCCGGAACGCCGATGAGAACTCCGCCGGCGGAAAAATCGAAAAGCACCACCCGTCCAAAAGAGGGATGCGTCTGTATGCTTATGTGGTCATTGGAGACGATGGTAAGGCGATAATCCATGCGGGCGTTCGTTTCGGTGATGTCGCCGGCAAGGGGTGCGGTCAGGTAAATGGCCTGGACGGTTTCGGTTTGGTTTAATTGGTATTTGTCGATTTTCGTGATCTTTCCGTTCCAGCCCCAACGAAGAATCTCCCCACTTATGGGTTCGTAACCCACAAAGGTCACCTGCAGCTCTCTGCCTACCATAGAACGAGTCATTAAGGGGTCTGTTTGTGAGATAATGACATTATGGTCGGTTATATCGTAAACCACACCGTTACGTACATCAATTCTGTCGTTGATGAGATCGATATCTAAAATCAGATCAATTCTTGTATTTGGTTTTAAAAGCCGATCAATAGGCCATTTAGTTATTTTCACTTCACCCATGAAGGCCGCCTTTAAGGATCTCAAAATGTGTTTAGTTGGGCTTAAATAGAAAAATCAATCAGAAAGAAAAGCCAGGGAACGATTAAACTATTTAAACCATTTAGTGATGCCGCAACTTACTGAAATCTATAGATTGAAAAGACGATTAGAATGCGATTGATAAAAGCGATTTAGCCTGAAATTGAAAGTAGTCAAGTGGATAACTGCGCCATTATATTTAGGTATGGAAATAAGTGACTTGGTCACCTTTTCAGGGTATCATCAAATTCTACTTTATTGAGTCTTAAAAGTCCAGTCTTAGCCGATCTTTTTTTGGTCGGTTTTCAATCGGACAAATGAGCCTCCAGACGAAAATACCTAGGAACTTTAGGATGATGGGAACCAAAAAGAAGCTGAATCTTCAACCGGCGAGACAGGCCGGACTAATGAAAATATGGAGTTTTTGCCGAAAAAAAAGAAATCCCTCTTTGCGGCAGAACGGGATTTTTCGAATTAAAAAGCGATAAGTATGTATCTGGCGGTATTGTCGCGTCGATTTAGCCGTTAAAACAGCAGTTTCGACGAAATTAGTCGACTTGCATCGCGTAGTGCGCTGTCGAAAGCGTTATTTAGTCTTTTCGGTCAGGCTTTATCCTTAGCCGACAGCGTTGAGAAACCATTGATCAGGTGGCGATTCAAGAGAATTTCATCAGATATTTCTAATTGGATCCTATTTCAATCTATTGGTGCTCAATCTTAATTTTTGATTAATCATATAGCCGTTATTCATATATATATTGTCGTTAGTTGAAATAGTTTAGGGATTTATTGTTTTTTTGGCTGCTGAAATATATTAAATTTATTGGAAATAGTCTGGCGAGCGACTATGCCGCCGTCACAAAAAAATCGGCGGTTTAAAAAAAGCAAGCCGCTTGCCCTGAAGTCTTCGCCTGATTCGCCGACAGCGATGAAAAGCGCAAACGACGGAATTTAGAGCTGACCAACCGCCAAATCCGCTAAGGTAAGCGATGGTACAATAAACTTGCCGCGTTGGCAAGCGTCGCCGCATCATCGTCCCAGACGGCGAATCCAACCGCCGCCCGCCGAATTTGGTTTATGATGCTGTTCAATAATGGCCGCTTAAGAAGGCCGCTTAAGAAGGCCGCCTATGAAAGCCGCCATGAAGCTCCCATAAAGACGGTCGCGTACGGACTTCGAAGTAGTTTGGGAAAATCAAGATATCTTGATTTTTACGACATTACAAAATTTCAATAACCCTTGTTTCAATTTCAGATGAATGAAGATATAATTGGAACTCTGTACTGACTCGCTCGATTGCTCGGTGCAAACGAAAAACTATCCCACTTATGGATTCAGCGGCATTGTTTTTTGACGAGCGCTTTCAGCGAGTTTATCGATATGGCGGAATAACGTGTAAGTCTGAACAATCGCCTAGCCTCCTCGGCTAAAGCGACGTTTCTTAAGTCGTCGAGTTTGATTTGCAATCGGATTCTTCCACAACCCCCTTCTTAAGCCTTTCCTCGCCCCTTGTTCATATCAATGATTCAAAGGAGCCCTGAGAGCATGTAGATTCTAGGATCTTGCCGGACCGAAGCATGTTTGCGCATGTTGAGGCGTCGGCGCGACTAGAGTTTAGATTCGTCGAGATTTTTTATTATTCAATAAATACATATATTTAAGGATGCAGTCGGATAAGCTTCTTTCAGCGGCTTTGTTCGCCTTGCGCCTTAAAAATCAATCATGTTCGACCATGGACGAACTTATTAGCGGACTTCAGCTTAAAACGTCTATGGTCGGATCGCCTTTGGAGCGCGATGATGTCGAAACTTTTTTCTTTCCAAAAATTCCTCTACGCAATGGTGATTGCTATGGTTTTAGGTTTTTTCCCTTCAACCGCCGCCCAAAGCGGCGTTGACGAGAGCTATGTATTGCCCAATGGACTGAAAGTCATTTTAGTCCCTCAACCAAATAACCCTGTCATAACCGCCATGGTCATGATCAAGGCCGGCTCCGCCTCGGAAAACGGCGAAAATGAATATGGCCTGGCTCATCTTATGGAGCATATGGCCTTCAAAGGCACCGAAAAACGAGGGGTAGGGGAGGTTTCAAGCGAAGTCGAGACCAACGGCGGAAACATAAACGCCTACACCAGCTACGACAACACCGTCTATCATCTTAGTCTTCCGGCTCAGTCGGTGGAGCTGGGATTGGATATCCTCTCCGACATAGTCTTTCACCCTTCCTACGATCCGAATGAATACGCCTTGGAAAAAGAAGTCGTGGTGGAGGAGATAAAGAGATCTTACGACAATCCCGATCAAATCGTCTGGACCAAGTTCATGGACCAATCCTTTCCCGATCACCCTTACGGTCACCCGATCTTGGGTTCCACCGAGACGGTCAGACAAGCCAGTCGGGACACCGCTTTCGCCTTTCACAACAAATACTACCGACCCGACAATTCCTTGGTGATAGTGACGGGCGGCTTCGACATACAACAAGTCAAGGCGATGGTCGACAAACACTTTTCGGATTTGAAAAACCCGCCCGAATCTCTTCCCAAACCCTCCTCCGACAGCCGTCAAGAACCTAAGGGCCCGATCGTCGAGGTCGTCAAAAACGAGCTGGTGACCGTTCCTAAAGTCATTTTGGGCTTTCGTTGTCCCAGCGGCGGATCGAGCGAAGCTCCTCAGTTGGACTTGCTTTCCTCGATTCTCAGTCAAGGCAGAAGCGGTCGGTTGACTGAAAACATAAAGACCAAAAAAGCTTTGGTCTCCGATATCGGAAGTTTCGCATTCACGCTTATAGAGGGGGGAGTGTTCGTAATAGATCTGGAGACGGACGTTTCAAAGGCGCCGGATGCGATCGCCGCCGTCATCGAGGAACTCAACGGCTTGGCTTCGACGTTTCCGACCGAGGATGAACTGGCTAGAGCCAGGGCTTTGACCGGCAAGTCGTTTTTGGATCGTCAAGAGAGTTCGTCGGATCTGGCTGCTCTTTTAGGCACTTTCCAGGTGTATTTCGGCGACTACCGTTTAAGGGACGCTTACAT
>JAISZP010000219.1 GCA_031269135.1 Deltaproteobacteria bacterium
ATTCAGCTCAATGATTCAGCTCATAGCTTTAGCCGGCAAGCGGCGTCGCTTATCTTTCCTTCAAAACGACAATCCCCGCATAATAATCCCCGCAAATAATCACAGCTGTTTAAAACGCCGCTCCAATGCCATATTTCCGCCATGCAGCCGCAGGGAAAGGCGGAAGCGTCCCTTCACCAATGCGAAACTCTCCCTTAGCTTCGGCTAAGGGGGAGTTTCGCAGCTTGGCGCTCAAATGAGACCCGCTATTTTAAGTCGCGGATTTCCTATAATCGGACTGCGTCTTTGCAATGGAAAAACTTTGCAACGGCAAAACTTTGGCGTCTTATTTCGCGGCGCTCTTGCCTTCGACTAATATGTCGATGTCCATAATAGTCTCCGTTAATTTCTCCCCTTCTTGCCTCAGCATCGACGCAATCGAGGCCGATTGTCCGGCCGAAGCGACGTTGGCCTGAGTTATGCCGTCCATCTCGCTGATTTCCTCGGTAATCTTGGAAATCCCCCCAGCCTGCTCTTTGGAAGCCTCCGCCACCTCGCCGATGAGACCAGCGATTTTTGAGGAATTTTCGGAGACCTGGTTGAAGGTTTCCGCAGTATAGGTGACCATATATGAGCCGGAGGTGATGTTGTTGATGGTTGTTTCAATCAGAGCGGCGGTATTTTTAGCCGCATCGGCGCTACGTGTGGCTAGGTTTCGGACCTCTTGAGCCACCACAGCGAAGCCGGCGCCGGCTTCCCCCGCTCTCGCCGCCTCGACTGCGGCGTTCAAAGCCAAGAGGTTGGTTTGAAAAGCCACCTCGTCGATGGATTTTATGATCTTGGAAATCTCATTTCCGGAGACGGAAATCTCGCCCATGGCCTCGATGACGTTTTCCATCGAGGCCTGCGCCGTCATTACGGAATCAGTCGCCTCAGTCATCAGCTTGTCGGCCTCGGCTGAATTGACGGCGTTTCGGCTGGTCATAGATGAAAGCTCTTCCAAGGCTGAACTCGTCTGAGCCAAACTCTCGGCGTTTTTACCGGCGCCGTCTCCTAAAGACTGAGCGTTGTCGTTCAATCGAGCGGCGAGTTTCTCCACCTGCTTGGAGCGCTCGGTGAGGCTGCCGCTGAGTTTGCGTAGAGTGAAGCGTAGTTTTCTTACATATAGAATTGATGAAACGACTCCTAAAAGAAGGCCCAAGCCTGCGGTCGCAATCATGATATAAAGGCATCTCGAATATGACCGCTGGGCGTTTTGAATATCGAGCTGCAAGCCTGTTTGGCTTCTATCGACCAATTGGGCGATGCGATGTTTCTCCAACTCCAGCATGGCTTTTTCGTCTATCCTGAGTTTTTGATGAGACTCGGAGCTGGAATCAGACTCCATCAGCTTCACGATGTGGTTGAAGATTTCGGTCCCGCCGCCTCTGAGCGGCTTGATTTCTTCCCAATAGATGCTGCTCATTTCGATAAGCTCAGGGTTTAAGAAATTCGGAGGTCTTGTGAAGTCGGTGAGGCTGTAGGAAAGAGTTCCGCGCTCGCCGAATTTCATCTTTCCGGCGCCCGCTTTGCTGAAAGTCGCGTTAAATGCGCTCAGTTGGTCTTTAGAGACGTCGGCGTTCGTCAAAACCCGTTCGATGACGTTTAGATTCTTGGTGACGTCGGCCATCTCCTTTCTGGCTTCTTCAATGAACTTATCCCTATCGTCTTTTTTCAGAGCCAATACGCTCAGTTTCTCCATCAACTGGAGTCCTTTGATGTCTTCGATAATCTGTAGGCAAGTGAAAGCTAAATCATTCGCTTGAGGATGGTCGGATTTTCTAGCCAAACTTATGATGTTTCTCAGAAACGGCTCGTAAGCCAGCCAATAGTTTCGGCTGTAATTCATCGACATCACTTTTGCGTAATAGGCGGCATTTTCATAACTGACGTCGTAGACGTCATTGATTAAGGCGGCGTGCTCCCGCCAACTAGCCAGAAAATCATTCCAGCTCTGAAGGTCGGCGTCGGCGAGATCAAGGGCGGTTAAAAGCGGGTCGAGTTTTTCGGAGGCGACATCGTCGAGCTTGGACTTTAAGGCGGCCTTTATTTCCACATTGTCCGTCAAGACGATATCGCGTATGGTCACAGATTGCTCTTGAGTCAAAATATTCAGCGACAAAAGATCCGCGACATGCAGGGCCGATTGGGAAGATTTAAGCATTGCTTCGTTTTGTTTCGAAAGGCCGTCTAAGGCTATAGCGAACACTGCCATGCAGACTAAGATTAAAAAGGCCGCAATTGCATATATTTTTGATTTAATAGACATAAAATTACAACCCCTAAGAATAACATATATATCAAACAATCAATCAAAAAAAGCGACCGTCGACAAACAGGGTGCGACCCGGCGCGCCGCTGGTCTGGAGCCGGATCTGGGATTGGGCCTGGGAATTGGACCTGGCGTTTCAAGAGCGTGACCAAGCGCGCCGCCTAACAATGTTTTGGCCTATAATTTGGACCTCAGCGTCGATTATACCCCACTGGAGGATCGGATTGGAAAAAAAATAACCCCCCAGGGGCGACTGAGGGGATAGGGGATTCATCGTACTTATTGCTAATCTTTAATGCTATACTCAAAAAAATCATCTAAACTTGCTTCGGTCACGATACTTGCTTCGGTCACGATTTCAACCCGGCGGGCGACGGATTGAAAATAATCAAGCCCCTCAGGGAACAGCTGAGGGGCTTAAGGCTAAACTATCGACGATTTGACATGATCGACGATTTGACATGATCGACGATTTGACATGACCGACGATTTGACATGATCGACGACTTGCAATGAGCGCAATTTCAAGTCCGTCATCGTATTTTCGAAAATGCGACGATTCGTCGGCGCAGTATTAGGGCTGCAAGCTGCTCGAAGATTAGTCCAGCAACAACCTTCTCAAAGTGGCTACATCGGGCGGAGCGTCGCCGCTGTAGAAGCGGATCAAAACGCAGCCCGCCTTCTTGAGGATGTAGTCCCTGGCCTTGTCTTTATTAGTCGTGCCCTTTTCGTCGTCGACCAACTCGACCACAGCTTTTATATTGAGCTTGACGTCGCAGATGACGAAGGATACGTTAGTCCCGGTCAAGACGTTATTGGCCATCTTCAGATGCTCCGGATTATGAGTGCGCACCTTGACGGTCGCCTTGCTCACCACCTTGGGAAATACCAGGTACTGAGTGAAAGCCGCCCTTAAGAGCTTGTAGTAGACGATTTCCATAGGATTCAAAAAGGTCACTTTTTCATAAGTCGCTTCCAATTCCTGAACAGTCAACGGCTCTTTGGGCGATTCCGAGACTGCGGCGATAACCGCCTCTTTGACCGCCGCAGGCATCTGAGTTTGATCAATCTTAATCGGGGTGGTCATCTGGGTCTGACTGGCCTTCAGGACCCCTCCCCTGCCCTCGAGAACGCTCATAGGTTTGAGGGTGGAGAGGTCAGGGACGGCGTCTTGATTGTCGGAGGCTATCGGCTGCGGTTTTAAGGACTCTTTACGGGTTTTTGACAGGTCTGACCCTGAGTCCTCTTCCAATTCCAGCATCTCTTCCGGCTCAGGGGCTGCGGCTGGCGTTGGCGTCGGCTCTGGCTCTGGGGCTGGGGCTGGGGCTGGCGTTTCAACTGCGCTTGGAGCGGGAGACTGTGGCGGAGCCTCAGAAACGACGCTAATCTCGACAGGCTCGGAATCGTCTGCGACTAGGCCGGCTTCAACGACGACGGGATCTTCCAAAACAGGCGGCTGTTGTTGTTGCAGCTGCTTTTCGTCGGACTCAAGTTCAAGCTTTGGCGAACCATCTACTGCGGCGGCGCTCTCTTCGACAATAACCTCAGGCATGACAGGCGGCAAAGTTTTCGAGGACTGAGATTTTCCTCCGCTCGCAATTCTAACGCCGGTAGCCGCAGGCGACGGCTTTTGCAGATCCAAAAAATCCACCGCAGGCTCGTTGCGAAAGCTTTGAGGCGGCGGACTAAGTATCGTCGGCGGCTTAGGCGGTAAGGGCTGTTGGGCGGGAGCTTTCGGCGGCGGAGGCGGAACCGGAGCCGCTTTAGGCGCGGAAAGAGGGGCTTGAGGCGGCGCCGCAGGCGGCGATGGCGTGGACGGAGGCGGCGGAATGGGCGCTGAGAGTTTCGGCGAGGTCACTAAAGAAGTTTGAGCCGCTTTTAACTGTACAGCCCTAAAAGTAGTCGCCCTAGGAGCTGCTTGGGGAGCTGCTTGGGCTTGAGGAGTCGCTTGCGCCTGGGGAGCCGAAACAGCGGAAACAAAGTCGTCTTCCGGCGCTGGAGCAGGCTTTTGAGCAGGTTCCGAGGCGAATTCAGTCGGCGGCTGAGGCGGCTTGAATGAAGGAGCGGCAGGCAAAGACGGCTGAGCGTCCATACCGACCGAAGGCGCCGACGACTCGCTGGCCTCTGGCGCGGGTTCGGCGGGCGCTGCCGGTTCAGGGTCCGGAGTCGGCGGCGGAAATTTGCCTTTATGCTTATTGGCGAGCTTAGCGGCGGCGATTTCCTTCTTTTTGGCTTCTTTAGCCGCTTTAGCCGCAAGTTTGGCCAATTTTTTGTCCACTACCTGCTGATCGGATATGCTCTCTTGATCCGCGCCCTTTTTGGCTGCGCCTTTGCCTTTAAGCTTGCGCGACAAAAGGTACAAGAAGGCTAAAAGCAACGCTCCCCCAGCCAAGTAGTACGTCATGCTGGAATCCTGGCCAAACATCCCGTCGAACAAATTTAGGATAAAGTCCATGGTGCACCGTAATGGTTGATTTCTGCTTTAGGTCGATACC
>JAISZP010000252.1 GCA_031269135.1 Deltaproteobacteria bacterium
AGGCCCTGAGGTCGGCGGAACGCATGCCGAAACGCTCGGCTATGGTGCTTACGGTATCGCCGGAGACGACCACGTAGACGGAAGCGGTCTGGACTGATGGAGTCGATTGCGTCGATTGAGACGGCGGTTGCGATTGGGAGACATCAACCGCTCCAGGAGCGCCGACAAGCACCTTCAACTTTTGTCCGACTCTTAAAGCGTCGCTGGAGAGGCTGTTGATGCGCCTTAGTTCGTCGCTTTTCATGCGAAAACGCTCGGCGATGGTGCTTACGGTGTCGCCGGAGACGACCTGATAGAAACCATCATCTGAGGCGGACGATTCATTGCGAGATGGAGCAGAATCGGTCGCTATCTGGACATTGGGATCGGGCTTGGCTGCGGTATCCGGCTGAGCTTTGGGATCGAACACCTTCAGCTTCTGGCCGATGGAGAGGTTGTTGTTTTTAAGGTTGTTGAGAGTTCTCAGGTCGTTGCTGCTCATTTTGAAGCGTTCAGCGATGGTGCTGACGGCATCGCCGCTTTTCACCTCGTAGATGGCCGTCGCTTTAGACGAAGCGGCCGACGCGGAAGGTGTTTGGGCGATCTTTAAAGTCTCCCCAACCTTAATCTTGTCGCTGGCAAGGTTGTTAAGACGCCTCAAATCATCACTTTTTATTCCAAAACGCTCGGCGATGGTGCTGACGGTGTCGCCCTTCCGGACCACGTAGCCTGCCTCGGAAGCCTGAGCCGGAGGCGCGGGACCGGTGCCCACCCGTAGCTTGGCGCCTATTCTTATGGTGTTGCTTTTTAAATTATTTAAAGATCTCAACTGATCTTGGCTTAAACGGTAGCTAGCCGCGATGGAGCCTATAGTCTCCCCTTTTTTGACGGTATGATATATAGGAGCGCCTTCCGACACCTCCACCCAGCTGTCTCTGGAGCGCGTAGAGGTGGAAGAGGCGAGAGGAAGGTTGGAGCGTATGGTCAGCACTTGCCCTTCCTTGATGTCGTTGGAGGCGAGCTTATTATCGGTTTTTATCTGTTCAGCCTTGACGGCGTAGAGTTTGGCGATGCCTAAGATAGTGTCGCCGGCCCTGACTCTGTGGCTGATGGTGTTGATGGACTGGGTCGACTGGCGGGAAGAGCTCGTTCGCTGAACATCAGGCCAAGGCTGCTGAGGTCTGGTGGTCACTGAGGCCGAGGCGGCGGCGAGGCCGCTTTCGAGATTGCTCCCGGAAGGCGTCGCGGAAGCGGTCAAAATAGCCGCCGGTTGACTGGTCGGCAATACCAGCTGTTGCCCTCTGGTTAGTTTAGAACCCTCGATGTTGTTATATTGCCTTACGACCTCCGGACTTAAATTGTATTTGGAAGCCACCAGCTCGACGGTCTCCGAGCGCGAAACCGTATGAGTGATTAAGCTCTGGTTTCTCTGAGATTCCGGCAACTGCGCGTAGAGCTTGTAAAAATCAGCCCGCGCGCCCTGAGGGACCCTTAAAACGAAGTTTATTTCCCCTGGAGGAGTGGTACCCTTTTTCAACTGCGGGTTCAACTCCTTCAAGCGTTCTATGGTGGTGTTCGAGAGTTCCGCCGCCAACTGCAGATCGATTGCGTCGGGCACTATCACATCTTCCCAACCGTCCTGGGGAGTGTTGTCTATCTCCAAACCGTAGGCTTGGGGATCCTTGGCGATGATCGCCACAGCCAAAAAGCTCGGGACATAACGTTTGGTCTCATTGGCGAGAAACCCGTCTTCTTTGGCCATGTCCCAATAGTTGTCGACCTCCGGTTTCTGCATGCCGCGCATGATCTTGGCTTCGCCGGAGTTATAGGCGGCTATGGCCAGCGGCCATGAGTTAAACATATCGTGAAGAGCGGTCAAGTAATCAGCCGCCGCATAGGTGGATTTAACCGGATCCATTCGCTCATCGACCCACTCGTCGATGACCAAGCCGTAACGGCGACCGGTTGCGGCTATAAATTGCCAGGGACCTACGGCGCTGGCGGAAGAGACCGCCTCCGTCCTGAAACCGCTCTCGATTAAAGCCAAATAGACCAAATCCTCCGGCAAACCTTTTTGCCTCAAAATGGCCTTCATCATGGGGATATATTTACGACCGCGATTGAGCGAGCGGACCATAAAACCGCGGGCGTCGTTCAAAAAATAGTTCAGATTGACCAAAACATCTTGGTTGAACTCAAGAGGCACTTCTTCTTTGCGACCGACTAAAGCCATATATTCCTGGCCGACCAGCTCATCGAGCTGACCTTGAAACTTCGGCCCTAAGCTGTAGTATTTCTCTCCCCCTGCTCTTCCTTCTCTAGCCACCATCGAGGCCTGTCTGCCCATGGTGGAATTGCGGCCGCTTGCGCCGTCGCAGGCGTTTAAAGCAAAAATGGCGATTAACAATATGATGATGCTGACCGGATACGATTGTCTCATGTATTCTCCAAGAGAAAAACTTTAGCTGTCGGGCGAAAAGGAAAGATCCTTTTCGCCGCTCAAAAGGCCGGCGCTCTAAGACCATTGCCGACGTTGCAAACAAAGCGAACAAGGCCAAGAGCTTTTATGTCGAAACTCAATCATTCGTCTAAAAATATGAAAATCGGATTTCGTCGGCGAAACCTATGAAAACGCCAGCCGATCATCGGCGAAATCGGCGACGAAAAACTTCATTTTGGTTATGGAGTTGGAAGCCGCCGAAAAACAGGCGATATTGGTTTAAGATCCGGATTGTGCTCTTAAGCTTATTAGTTCGGAGGCGAGGTCCGAAAGAGTTGGAAAATCGCAATCAGACTGAACAATCCAAAAGCTGTTTCAAGAGAGCCTTCGAAAAGCCGCAGAGCGACATTTGCGTAGGCCTTTGAAGCGCTTGCGGTTTAAAGCGAGTCGGTCGTTCGGCAAAGTATGGCTATAAAAATCGGCGGGACCGAGACGGTGAAAATTGACGTCTAAACTTGGCGAAAAAGGTAAAGGTGAATTTTCTCTTAGAAACATTCTAAATTATTGGAACGACTCGGAGGCGACAAAATTATACCCACTAAAAGATAATTTTTCAAAAGAGTTTTTCAAAGTCGTTGCCTCGCTTGAACATCTTGACTTTTTTGCCGCGCGGCAGGGCGCGAGATCGAAAACCGACCATAAAACCTCGACGATGCAATCTTCTTAAGTTTCGCTACTGTCGCGGCAAACGATTTTAGACTGGTCTAATGTCGACAAGGACCACATCTCGGGCGAAAGCAAAAAAACAATGAAAGCGTCTACGTTCTGATATTTAACTATGCCACATAAGAGACGGTTTAGCAACCGTGCGCCTGAGAAACGCTTGTGAGGCGGGCGGGGCTAGGTTCGTGTAGGGGGTAGGTGATTGGGGGGTTGTTTTTTTCAATCCGATTATCCCGTAGGTAAAATCGTCGCTGAGGTCCGAGTTTTATGCCAAACGCCGTTAGGCGATTGTACTTTGGCTACGCGCTTGACCCGCCTGGCCTAGCCCCAGACCTAGGGGGACAGGGTCGTACCCATGGCCGCACCCATGGTCGCGCACTGTTGCAAAAAGCACTAAAATTTTTGTCGTCTTGCATAAATCAATGCATTTGATTTGTATAGTAATTTAAAATCGCAAAAAAGAGATAATAGCTCAATAAAAATAATAAAAACATCAGATGAGATATTTTAATTTAATGCATAAAACATATATAGACGTTAAATAATGCTGAAAGCGGGTTCGGCTGTTTTCACTACATATTTTTCTAGCGACTTTTGCCTTGATTTCAGGGCGTTTCCAAAAACAAACCGTCTAACTTCGGAGACAACTCGCGCAAAAAGCCGCGACGACGGTCGGGAAAAAATCATACATGGGGTTGTGGTTGAGGCTGGAGTTGGATTTGGAGTTGGAGTTGGGTGGTTGGAAGGGCCGGACTTGAACATGGGAAGCCCCAAAAAGCCAAAAAGGCGCTGAAACTCGGATGCATCGAACGGGTAGCTGAATCGCATAAAACGCCAAAGCCTATGGCGTCAAGTATTGGGGAAATGATCCATAGTTGAAAAAGCGGCCAAACTGTGGGAACGGCGATCAACATAAAATGAGCGATGCCGCTCGGTTTTCTCCTCCCAGTCTACGAGTCGAGCATTTGCCGAACAACGCCAGGAATTTTTAATATTAGGATCTAATATTATTATATATGACTATAACAAATCACAGCAATCTAAAAAAGAACAAAATTGTCTCTTTGACGCATAAAACACTGATAAAAACGTGATCGTCGCAACATATAAGCGATAAACAGAAAAATAAATCACTTGATATATATTGAAATATCAAACAAAAACGGAGGAAAAACGGATAAAACCGCTTTTCCTCCTACCAGATTCCATCCCTGTCTTTGGGTCATAAGATGGACGGGACGCAGTCGCCCAAGTCAGCTTGACCAAGTTCGCTTGACCAGGTTCGCTTAACCAAGTCATCTTGACCAAGTCAGCTTAACTTGGTTCACTGCGCTAGGTTTAACTGCATCAGGTTTACCGCATCAGGCCTATTTCCTTATAGTACTTTACGGCGCCGTCGTGAAAGGGCACGGAATTGCCTTCCAGCATGTTTTCAGGGGTCAAG
>JAISZP010000291.1 GCA_031269135.1 Deltaproteobacteria bacterium
GATCTGTCTAGCCACGCGGGCATCCGACTTAGTAAGCAAGGAAAGGCTTGGTCCGTCAAATTCGTCGGCTCCCGCCAGACGGGCCACTATATGCGAGTAGCCGGAAAATTCCGTATCAAGGCAATCTCGCAGACCTAATTCATCCTCGCCGCTCTCCACCGCTCTGTCAGCCAGCGAATACATCCTATCCAAAGTCAAATCAAGTTCGTTGAAAGCTTCCACAGCCAACCGACAATCGGTTATTATCTGAGGCATCTGACCCATCTCATCGCTTAACGTTTCAATGGTCTCAGCTACATCGAGCGGCTCGGCGGTCAATTCCATCGTAGCAAGCTCGCTGGCCATTATCCTAGCTACCGTCTCATAATGATTCAAATCAGGGCAACTGACCCAACCTGCCATATCCTTGCTCATTGTGCGCTCCTTTTTCGCGGCGGCAAAAATTTCCTTTTTCCCGCCCAATGAAGATTGCTTTCTACAAACTCAGCAAACTCTACCGTATCGCTAATCTATGTCGCTTGAAAACCAAACAAAATCAGGCGTTTTCCGCTAGTTGATTAGGGATTGGAGTCTAGCTGACCAGCAATTAAGCAATAAAGCAATTTTTCGGCCAAGTTTTTGGCGGCAAGGTCGAGCAAAATCTAATAAGGCCTTATCTAAGGCCTTAGAGATAAGTCCTTAGACAAGTCCTTCGATCAGGCCTTAGCTGAGAAGGATTGAATCAGGGCGGCAATTTTAAAACCGCAGACCATCCATATCAGTGAAAACAAGAGCCTCCGTCGGTTGAGAGCAAGTCGGGACGAGGAAATCCGAACTTTCCATACTATCGACGAGAGAAATTTCATTTCCTTTTCAATGTTGGAGCTTATTTCTACGTCGAATTTTTTCATCTCGGTTGGTTTAAAGAATGAAAATAGCTTCTAAGCGGCAGCAATAGCCGTTAAGAAGCGATGAATTTTATCGTCGACAGGTGAAGCTTAAAAAAATTTTAAAAAACACTTGACTTTTAGTTTTTTTGGGTGCATAATATCGAGTTCTTGTGACCGAGATTTGGTTTGCAAGATTAAATTTTAAGTTCTAACGTCGAGGTTTCAAATGCAGTGCGAAACACTTAAAACTGGTACTGAATGCGCTTTTATGGCTAAAAGCGGATGCGGCTTCATTGGTGGAAGCTGCCGGTCTATTGCTGAAAAATGCGAAGGCTGCGAGAGAGTAATGAGCCACAACGAGACGAAATATTGTCTCGCTTTTCCCGATCCATCCGTACGCTGGAGGCTTGGCAATTGCAGCATGGCCACCCATATTAAAGCGGCGTCCGCTAAAGCTGAAGCTTCAAAAGTCCGTGTGGGACAGCAGAAACAAAAAAAGAAATAGGAATCCTCCGCCTCTTTGACTTTTTTTTTGCCTTCTATAGCCTTTAAGCGGCAATAAGAAGCGCCGCCGCGAGCGGTTCCGAATTCCAAAAGAAAATCGGATCGATCCCTGACTTAATCCTAGAAATATTGGCTCTTGCGAAATTTTCTAGTTCCAACAAAAAGTTAAACTACAACTTGAATTCATTAAATAGTAGAGCTGACCGGCGCGATAGTTTCTTACGATTCTACGCTCCAGTCAGCTCTCGGCAAACCGCCCTCGGGTTTTCGTCAGATCCTCCGTACTATCGTTCGCGTTTTTGTCATCGACTGGCTCCTTCACCCTACAAGCTTACGTGGACCGCAATCATAAAATTCAGTCTTGAAATTCAGTATAGTCCCGCTAAAGCATCTTGATCCACTCTCATAACCTCCCCAAACCCATCGCTTTCCCCAATTTAATCATATCCGTCAAGTCATCTTTTAAGAAAAAATCGTAATTACACTTTATTTCATTAAATATTCGAGCCGTGTAATTATGAAAGAAGTCTCTATGAAAGAATTCTCTATTGTTTGATGATACGTCAAACAAGCCGTTACAACTATGACTATCTATCAGAGAATTCTCGGAAGTTATTTAGAAAAACACCAATGTTGATTTTGATGAACAATTTAAATTATCTTGTTAGATTATCTTGACCACATCTTCAAAAAGCAAGCGCGGGCCTCTGGGATAGAAGCCGCCTTCCGCTCCGTAGCCCAGGTTAATCAGAAAATTTGACTTCCAGCTAGAGTCCGCAAAAAACTCGGCATCGACCTTGGCGTTATCGAAACCGCTCATCGGCCCGCAGTCAAGTCCCAGACTTCTGGCGGCTAAGATTAAATACGCCCCTTCTAAGGACCCATTGCGGAATCCAGCCGACTCCGCCAGGATTGGGTCCTCGGCGAAGGCCTTGGCAGCATCGTAAGCCGTCCACTGCTTTGGAAGCTCTGTATAAAACTTCGAGTCGTAAGCTACTATAACCGTCACCGGGGCTTTTTCGACCTTACTGACGTTGCCTTGAGCCAGACACGGGACAAGCCGCTTTTTGCCGGCTTCGGAACGCACAAAGACATAGCGCCCAGGTTGACAATTCACCGCTGTCGGACCCCACTTTAAAAGTTCGTAGAGTTTTTTGACGATCTCATCGCTCACAGGCTCTGAAGTAAAGCTATTAAAGGTCCTAGCAGTCAAAAAAAGCTGATTTAAAGCCTCGATATCCAAAAGTTTCTTCATGATTTTCTTCCTTTGATATCTGTAAATGAGTATTGGCGTCGCCTTTTAAGGCATCGACATAAAAAGTCGACATATAGCCAGAGTTTCGCAGTTATG
>JAISZP010000292.1 GCA_031269135.1 Deltaproteobacteria bacterium
GCGGTAAAACGTCAATTCGCCACAGTTGCGCTTTCCGGCGTACTCGCGTATTCGCCGCTCCTGCGCCCGAATCGCAAGTTCGTCGGCGAGTGCCGTGCGGCAGTACGCCGCTGTGAGTCTTTTGTCCATAGGTTCCTCCCGTAAGTTGAAACGGCGGTTGTTTACGCTGCTTGCCGTGCCGTTTTGGTCTGCGGCGGCGACCAAACAACCGAAAAAGCCGCCGCCGTAAACACCCTGTTTGCCCCGTTATCACCTCCCTCAACAGCCAAAACTCTTTGCCACAAGCGGATTGGCCGCCTATTAAAAAATGGTAGTTGAAGAACTACCATTTCAGTATAGAACAAATGATGCCTTTCAATTGGGTAAGCGAGGCGGCGTAAAGGGGACAATCTTTTTTCTCGCTGGCATGAATGAGCCTCCGCAAGCCGCGCGATCCTTGCGGAGGGTGGGCGGCAAAAAAATATCGCCCTCTATTCGATCGACAATCTGGTGAGGGCGACAATTCGGAGCGATCAACAATCCGGCGCGATCAACAATCTTGCGCGGGCGACACTTTTACGCAGGCGACAATATTGCGCACGTAAATATTATTCGCTCACCTTGCGCTCCACTGGTCGACTAAGATCTTTTTTTCGACCTCAAATATTCTGGCTTCTTCTTCGGTTTGAGCTTCCAGTTGAGAGTTGGTCAGGTTTTTTCCTTCTCTTAGCCAGGTGAGCAGTCGACCGAGAAAGACGGCCGTTAGACCTGCGAGCAACGTCTTTCTTTGCGTCGTGTCGAGTCGGCGATAAGCTAAGGCGCTTTCGTATACTATTTGGGACCAGTGCTGGGTGTTGACGCTTATGTCGGAGGCGGATGCGGTCGCGATTTCTTGAAATAGGGAGTCGTTTTTATTTTCAAAAATTTTTTCCCAAGATGCGCTTGTCTGGCGGGTGATGGTTTTTATTTCGTTTAGAAAGATTTCAGGTGGAGAAATGTTTCTTGGAGAGATCGTTACGGGAACCAAATTAGTGCCGGTGACTGTGGTTGGACGAGAGCGATTATGCTTGAGCCACAACTCCGGGTAGGCTTCCACAAAATCGAAAAATGTGCCGGTTATGTGTTGAAAAAAAGCGCACATGGAGGGATCTACCGGACGATTCTGCCAATTGACTCTTGGAGTGGCCATAAAAGACTGACAAATGCGGGCTTTATTGGCTATGGCCAGAAGGTTCATGGTCATTTCAGCCGCTTGGTAATTCTCGCTCTCCGGCCAGCGGTCATAGGAGAGAAAAAGATCGTTTAGTTCCCAAGAGAAAGCTCTGTCGGTATCAAAAGGGAAACGAAGTCGTCTGCCGAACAAGGCCCGAAAAAGCGGATAGGCCAAGAGGTTGGTGACAGGGGTGTCGAATTTCAGCGCATGGTAAAATGGGACAGTTAAAGAGGCGTTGCCCGATAGGATAGGTTCGGCTAAACGACCAATCCAAGTCCTTTTGACCGAAGCCAAATCGCCGTCTAGGGCTACGATCGCCTTAGCTTTCAAGCGTTTGGCGAAGTGCAGCAGGTTGAACAAACAGTGGATCTTCAAGTTGTCGCCAGGAGGGGTGGAAAGATAGACTCTGGGAATAGGACTGGGAGAGTTGAGAAAAACATCTTTGGTATCGTCGCTGGAGTTGGCGTCGCAACAGACGATCAACCCTTTATGGTTAGGGTAGGTTTGAGTCAACCCTTCGTAAGATTTAACTAAAGGCACTTTAGTCCGATCTCCGCTGTTATATGTAAACAAACCCACGATTATATCGGCTTGTTCAATGTTGTCAGAGTTGATTAAAGTATGGATAAAGGACTTTGCCTTGGATAGGGTCATTTTGGCACCGCAGAACTAAGCTCTGCAAAAGAGAGAAGGGAAATCAGCAAGCGTTTTTTAGAAAAAATGCGTACTTATGTGCATATGTGAAAAATGCAAGTAAAAAAAATAGCAAACGCACAGTTAAACACTTTTTGACGTCAAAAATGTCTAACTAGCGGCAAAAAAAAGGAGATATTTTATAATAATAAAAGTCTATAATTCTTTTTTAGCGGCATAACCTGGTTTTTAAGACTATTTTTCTATATTTGCCGCAGAGAAACTAGCTTAATCAGTAGATTAACCGTCGCTGGATTTGCAATTTCCTCGGCTGTCGATTTCGCCGCCGCTTTCGTCTACAGCCCTCGATAGTCGACCGCCGGGTTTTGGGCCGCCGTTTTTTTCGTCAACGGGCGGCCTCCACTATGTCAATGCTACCATAGTTGTCGGCTGTTGTCAGCAGAAGTTCAATCAACTCGCATTTTAGCTGGATTACGTTAAAAATGTCGTTTTTTTCGTCGGCGCTTTTGCGTAGTTTAAAGTTGTCGGCGGCTCAGCATCAAAACCGCTCCGATTAAGAGAAAGGTCGTCAAAAAGACGCTTCTTGCCCAGACTCGAAGGTGAGGATGATGCGGCGCTGCGGCTGTCGCTTTCTGGAAGGTAGGCTGTTTAAGAAAAAAATATCATACACAATTTTCTTAGGAAAATCAAACCCGTGTTTAAAAAAAGAGCTATAAACCTAAAATCCGGTTTATTGAAGATAAATATAGTTTATGCGATATGTTGCTTTAACGATCCATTTATTTGATATAATTATGATATTGAAAATGTTATTATTTAATTATAAATTAAAAGAAAGTTATAGTTGGTATATTTGTTCTATTTTTTGTGTTTAACTTTTATTTAACTTGTGTTTAACTCGTATTTATAGGTTTATAATATTTTTTATTGTTTCATGTAGCGCTGAAAATAGAGAATATGCTGGAGATATTAATATAATTTTTACGCTAAAACATAAATATATCTATTGCTTTATTTGGCTTAAATATGCAATATAGGCTGATTTAAAAATTAAATTGTCTTTATGTCAATGTAATATAATTATAAGTCTCATAATAAGAACTATAGACGATAATAAATAAATTTAACACTAATAAATAAAAATCAAATATATATTTTGATCGGTTTCATCGATGCGTTTTTATGGCGATTAAGCTCTTGAACGAGTACGACTCGAAGTTATTGCGGCTGATCATCATATTCGATTTCGCTGATTCCATCGACAAGTCAAGGCGCGGTCGCTCGCCTGAGTCGTCGCATCGTCAGGATGCTGGGCCTTTTGTCGATTTTCGAATTTGAGTTCCGATTACTCAAGGGGAAAAACTGGACATTTAGCTAAAGGTAGAGTAATATTGCGAAAAGTTATTGAGAAGCCTTCAACCATTTTACTAGCCAAAAAAGAGAGCCTTGAAAATCAAATACCCTAAACTGCAGGATTAATGTTACTATTTAGAGTTTTTAATTGTTTAGATATCTTTTGACGCTAAATAACTTATTTTTAAACTTTAAATAAATATTAAGCAATTTTCTTTGATTTATAAATCTATACTGAATTGATAGTATTATGATTGTTTTGCCTACTATCTAATTGAGACTTTATTTCTCTGTAAAAATTTATCTTCTTCTTCCTTAAATATCACTATTTTGGCCTCTGTTTGAGTGTTGACTTTTTTACAATAAAACCGCAATTAAAATTTAAAAATAATACATATCTTAGCAGTGAATATAGGGGCTATTCACATTCGTCACTGAGAGATATAAACAAGTCATCTAGACATTAGGAGATTTTTATGGCAAAGAGCCTATTTTTAGCTTCTACCGGTGCCGCAGCTCAAAGGCCCAAAGCGACGGAGGCTTTCCTGAAATTTTGTTCCGGCAGTTGCGGAAAGCCCGGCTTTTTCAAGACCGTGGCCTCAAATCCTGAAAATTGCGATAGACTCAAAGATATCGCTTCAAAGTTGGGCCTTAGCGTGAGAGACGTCTACGGCGTTTCGGTCAAGGAAGCCGTGAATTATCTCAACAGCGGTCGTGAAGCGAGTTTGATAGAAGAGGTTTTAAGTCGCTACAGCCAGATAGCCGCTCGCTCTGAAAACGTCCTGATTGAAGGCGCCGACCTCGAAGATGCTCAGGCTTACGTCCTTCAGGGATTAGACGGCGTTTTAGCCGCCAATTTGGCTTCTCCTGTGGTGGTGCTGAGTTCCGGAACCGCCTGTTTGGCGGCTTCCGGCGCGCGCTATTACCTCTCGCAGAAAGCTGAGGTCATTTCGGTGGTTTTATCTGGAGGCGCGACTGCGACCGAGGCCAAAGAAATCGAACTCCTAAAAAACCTTGAGATAATCCAGGTCGATCCCGCCGAGTACGATACTCTTCCGCCGACGATCGGACCTAAGGTTCAAGGCTTCACCCCCACCGTGGTCACCCCCAAGCGCTTTGAATACGATCTTATTGAGAGAGCCCGCTCGTCGAAAAAAAGGATCGTGCTGCCGGAAGCCGACGACGATCGCATTTTGACGGCCGCCGGCGACATTTTAAGGAGAGGCTTCGCCGACTTGATTCTCTTAGGTCAGGTCGACGAAATCCACAAAAAAGGCAAAGAGTTGGGCTTGACCCACCTTGATAAAGCTCAGTTGGTGGAGATAAAGTCCGCTCCTTTCAAAAAGGATTTAGTCGACCAGTTGGTTGAATTAAGAAAGTCCAAAGGCTTGACGCCCCAAGACGCCGACGCTCAGTTAAACGACCGCAACTGGTTCGGCACCATGATGGTCAAGGCTGGATTGGCCGACGGCATGGTTTCCGGAGCCGCCGGGACGACGGCCGCCACCATTAGGCCGGCTCTTTCAATCATCAAGACCAAACCCGGCTGTTCCATCGCCAGTTCCGTTTTTCTTATGTGCATGAGCGATCGAATCTTGGTCTTCGGCGACTGCGCCATCAACACCAACCCCACTCCCCAGCAGATAGCCGAGATAGCGATTATTTCGGCTCAAACAGCCAAGGCTTTCGGAGTGGAACCAAGGGTGGCCCTGCTTAGCTACTCTACCGGCACTTCAGGAACCGGCCCTGATGTGGACGCCGTCCACGCGGCGCGAAAAATTGCGACGGAGTCGGCTGAACAACTCTCTCCAGGACTGGCTGTTGACGGTCCCATGCCGGTTGCTGCGGCCTTCGATCCCCGCACGGCCAAAGGCAAGATGCCGAACTCGAAAGTAGCCGGAAAAGCGACCGTTCTGATATTCCCCACCCTCAACGCAGGGAACATCGGTTATAAAGCCGTCCAGCGCACCTCCGGCGCGGTGGCGGTCGGTCCAATCATCCAGGGCCTCAATGCGCCGGTGAACGATTTGTCCCGCGGCTGCACGGTGCCTGACATCATCAACACCGTCGCCATCACCGCAGTTCAAGCTCAGGCTTAGAAAGAAGGGGCGGGGAATTTACAGTATGACCAAGATCGATATAGGTTTTCTTGGTTACGGTCGTATGGCCCAAGCCATCAGCGAAGGTCTTGATCGAACCAAAAGAATGCCGTACAGTAGTCAAGCGGCCAGCGACATAGCTGCCCAGCAGCTGGCCGCCTTGGCCGCTCAGAGAAACATCAAGGCGGCTGACGACAACCAGCAGGTCGTCGACCTTGCCCCAGTGGTCGTGGTGGCGGTCAAACCCCATCAGGTCAAGGAGGCGCTGAGCAAGATCAAAGAGACGATCTCGTCGAATCCCAAAGCCTATCAGGAAAAGCTGTTTATTTCCATCGCGGCTGGGGTGAGATTGTCTGTTTTGGCCGAGTGCTTAGGGCCTAAAGTGCACTTGGTTAGAGTCATTCCAAACCTTCCAGCCTTGGTGGGGCAGGGGATGACCCTGTTATGCGCCCCGCCGCAGACGCCCCAGGAGCATATAGAAACGGCCAAATCCGTCTTTGAAGCCGTAGGCTCGGTGATGGTCCTCGACGAGTCGAAGTTCGACGTGGGAACCGCCGTCAGCGGCTCTGGACCAGCTTATTTCTTTCTGGTCATGGAAGCTATGATTCGCGGGGCCGTCAGGCTGGGCATAACTTGGGACGACGCCAGAGAATTGGTCTTCAAGGTCGCGCTAGGTTCCGCTCTTACGGCTCTTGCTCGTCCGGACTTGGCTCTGGCCGATTTAAGAGACCAGGTGACCTCTCCCGGCGGCTCCACCGCCGAGGCCTTGTACGAATTGGAAAATGGCTCCCTGACGGCTTTGTTTCACAAGGCTTTGCAAGCTGCTTCCGAAAAGAACAGCAAACTGGCCTGACGACCTTTCCTCAAAAAGAGTTCTCGGTAGTTTGGAGCATGTCGCAAGCCCCTTAGCTAAAGCTAAGGGGCTTGCGACAGCCCGGCTTGATCGGGGAAAGGTCGCCCAAGGGAATCTTGACGGGGCGAAGCGGCAAGAACCAGTCGTAGGCTGCATATAGAGTAAAGTCCAACGTCTAGATCCATGTTAAGATAGATCCACGCTCAAATAGATTTATGCTCAGATGGATTTATGCTCAAATAGATTTATGTTTAGACGGATTCATGCTTGGACGGGACGGCGAGTTTTCTTCCAGAGCGAGCTGGAGTCGGCAAAATGCTTTCTTTTACTATTCGTTCGGCGCTTTTTCACTAGACTAAAAGAGATTTGATCGCCTGTATTTACAGGAACTTTTGTTTTGTCCAAGTTTAACCGTACCCATTTGGATTTCCGAAAGATCATGCTTTGGATGCGGTTTGTGTTGGTCAGAAGGATATAATGACGAAACTGGATGCTAGCGTTCTTTCCGATGAGCTTGTCTTGCGCTTGGAGTGCTTTAGCAACTTTGACTGCAACGATCAATTCTGTCGCTCTTTTTGCGCCTTATCCTTGGGCTGCGCCATCTCGAAGATTTCTTACGACAATTTTGAGATTATGGAGGCGACTTCTTCCGCAGCTTTTTTCTCTGGTTCGTATGAACAGTAATTTTTTTAGACGTTTCGATGTAAGGCCTTTAGTCGTCTTGGCGCTGGCTCTGATGTTCGGCCTATTGACCGCCTGCGCTCCCAGCGCCATGGCCCTTTGGGAGCGCAACGTCAAACGAGGCTGGACGAAAGACTTTCAGCCGGTTGATTTGCCTGCGCCGCCTTTTCGTTTGGCTGGTTTATTGAAGGGCAAAAGCGGTGACGAGTTAGTTGTTTATATCGAGGGCGACGGTCGGGCAGTGGTTGCCGGTCGGCCATCTCAGGACCCGACTCCTCTTTTTGCTCAGTCGCTGGAACTGGCGTTTCTCGACGATGCCCCTTTGGTCCTGTATTTAGCTAGGGTCGGCCAGTACATGCCGTCATTCGCCAATAAAAGCTACCAGCCTTATTGGTCTTCAGCGAGATTGGCGCCGGAAGTGGTGCAAGCGGCAAGTTCAGCCATTGATGAGGTCAAACGCAAGACGGGCGCCCAAAGGATTCACCTGGTCGGTTTTTCCGGCGGCGGAGGGCTGGCAGTCCTTTTGGCCGATTCACGCTCCGATGTGGTCTCTCTAGTGACTATTGCGGGTTTATTGGACACTGACTGGTGGGTTAAAAGCCAGGGATGGCATCCTCTTACAGGCTCGCTCAATCCGGCGAGCAGAGCTGAAAACTTGGTTGATATCCCCCAGATTCACTATTATGGCTATAAAGACAAGATCATCGTCCCTGAGATGTCCCAAAGGTTTGCCGGCTTAGCTTCTTTTCAAAACTTCAAGAGAGTGGGTCTGGAACTGGACCACTACCATGGTTGGACGAAAATCTGGTCGACTCTTTTAGATACTCAGATCATGCCTCTGCGACAAAGCGCTTCGGCGACGAGCGATGAGTTGTAGGGGAGTCGCTGGGGAGTTTGTTGGGCCTTGGAAATGGTGAGATTCTGTTTGCCTGCATAAGCTTTCCGTTATTTTTTCGCCTGCCGGCTCTCTAAATATTCAAACCAAGCCTAATTCGCTATTTTTGGCCTGGCCGCATTATCTGCCTATTGGCCCGATTATGCTGGCGAGCGAAAAGGTTGTCCAAAAGTACGCCACATTAAATGCGAACGTTCGCATTT
>JAISZP010000294.1 GCA_031269135.1 Deltaproteobacteria bacterium
ATTCAGCGCGATTGGCCTTCTCCGCCCCAAAAGGCAAGCAGAAAGGCGGCAGGAGCTGTCCGTTCGCGTCGGCAGGGGTTTCCATACGGCGCATACGCCCCTCAATGTCGCTGCAGGGGATGGATATCTTCGGTCGACAATGAGACCAGCTCGTGTGACTCCGAGTCTTTTTCCACGCCATCGGCGGCCAAGCCCTCATAACGATGATGCCGCCGGAACGAAACACATAGAGTTTTCCGGTGTCGGCGTCGAAGGTCGTGCCTGGTTTTGATGGTTTGTATTCTTCGTCCATGGCGAAAACGATGCCCTCTTAAAGATTTGTCCTCGTTATTGTCGGCAGTTTGCTCTCATGATCGGAAAAAGCGCCGACGCGCCTGGAATCGCCGTCAGATTGATTGCTATAGGCGCAAGTGATTGATTGGAAGGGACGCGCCCCATTCCCCCAGCCGCTGCCGCGCGAGGTATGGTACATCCCTTCGATATTCGCCGAACGGAACATCCAAAAACCGTTGATTGCCATTAGCGTCAGCGAGGCGGCGAACCGCGCAGGCGGATAATCAAGGCGCCGGATGCGGCAAGTGAAGAACGTCTCTCCGTAACGATGCTCGCGCTATGCTGTTAAATGTCTTTGTATAATAGGCTGCAGGTAAGATTTATTTAATTTCGAGCCATAAAAAAATGAGAACTAAAGATTAATGATTATCATGACCTAAAAATAAAGTTTACAAAACATATTGATAATATTATGCCTGATGGATCAATGATTCATGCTAGAGAAAAAGATGAAATTTTCCGTAAATGGCGAGAAAATAAACAGGGAATAATATTTACTTCTGACAATATGAAGTTTAAATATGAGTTAAAAGGAGTAAAACACTATAAAATTAAAAAAAAGAATATGTCAATTTTTTTTGCACGGTTGAAGCATTTCAAAAAAATGTGGTTCGCTTTTGCGATAAATAATGGCTATGGCAAGTATTAAAAAACAGTAATAATAAGCGATAGTGCAACGTGGATAGCTAAAATGAAAGACTTATTCTTCCCGAACGTTATTTATATACTTGATTTCTGGCATTTATGCGAATATTTATATGAATTTAGAAATATATTTTATAATTTTGATGAGAATAAGTATTTGCTAAGTGTTCATTCAGTTAAATAAAAATTGAGGAATTCTGAATTAAAAAATAATTGTAGAAATTGAAGACAAAGAAGCTATATTATCAGAAAAAAAAGAGTATATTCATCTAAGGATGGCAATAAGTATAAAATTGGTAAATTATAAAATTATATAATAATTCATAGAAATAATATCGACTATAAAGCGTATAGAAATCAAGGTTTATATATAGGAAGTGGAATTATCGAAACTGGCGATGAATCAGTAGCGCAAGAAAGATTGAAAAGACCTGGAATGATGTGGGATGTAAAAAATGCTCAACATCTTTTGAGTTTAAGGACAAAATTAAAAAGTGATTTATAGGATAACTACGTAGTAAAAACTGTTTTAAATCATTTTTGTATATATTAATGATTATTAATTTGATGGTCTTTGATAGTCTTTAAGCATCTTAATAATTAAATCGTCAAGTTCTTTAATTATTTAAGCATATAAAATTTCTATATTGCAAATTTTTGTACCGTCTTTTTTTAATAGTTCATCAATTTTTATCATATAAGAATCATAAATATTTTTTGCTTCTTGTCCATAGTCAAAATGTTTTCTTCTTTTTTTTGACTCTAAGCCATTGTTTAGTTTTGACATTTTGTCATCTCTTTTCTCAACTTTGCAAATTTAGTCTTGCCTAAATTTTTGGGCTATTTACAAATTTTGACTTTGATGATAGCAAAAGTCAATAAAAAAATTCAAACCATAATTTTTTGCGTACTCCCCAAGGGCTATTCAAAAAACGCGGCGATTCTCGTTTTGAACTCACCTTTAACAAAGGCTATATTCTATGATGGGATCAGATTCCGAGCATCAAAAAAATCGTAGACTTTAATCAACAATAGACTTTGATTGACGGAGCGACTATACGTCTCGCCTGCGGAAGGCGCCGCCCCGAAGTCATGAAATGCGGCGCCATATTTCACGGTAAATCCATCAAGCCCATCAAATCTTGCAAGTCCATCATGCCTATTAAATTCATCAAATCTTGCAGGCCTTGCAGTCAGTCCTCATCTAATCGCCGCTCAAGTCCCTCACTGGAACCTTAGAGCCTCGATGGGATTTTGTTTAGCCGCCTTCCAGGCCGGGAAGAAGCCGAAAAACAGCCCGATGCCCGCCGACACCGTAAATGAAAGAGCTAAAGAAGAGGGGGCGATGACCACGCTGGTCCTCCAAACTGTTTGCACCAGCCAAGCGCCGAAGGAACCAATGGCTAAACCTAAAAACCCGCCTGTCACCGAGACAAGTAGAGCCTCAAGGATAAACTGGGTGAGGATGTCTTTGCGTCTGGCGCCGATGGCGAGTCTTATTCCAATCTCTCTTGTGCGTTCGGTCACCGAGACCAGCATGATGTTCATGATCCCGATGCCGCCGACGGCAAGCGAAACGGAAGCTATGGCGCCCAGCAGCAGAGTCATGGCCTTGGCGGTCTCTTCAGCCGAGGCCATGACGGCGGAGAGGTTGTTTAGGAAAAAGTCGTCGTCTTCCATGGGGTCGATGATATGGTGTCTTTCCCGCAAAAGGGTCCTGAGGTCTTCTTCCAAAGCGGGCATGATTTCGGCTGTTTGAGCCTGAAGCATAATCATTCTGACGGTCCCTCTAAAGGGGCTGCCGACCAAATAGCGCTGAGAAGAGGTTATCGGAACCAAGGCGGTGTCGTCTTGGTCGCGGCCGTCGAGGCTTTGGCCTTTGGCCGCAAGCACTCCTTCAACCGTGAAAGGGACGTTTCCGACTCTAAGCGTTAGGCCGACGGGATCGACCGAGCCGAAGAGTTCTTTGGCGGTGGTTGTTCCCAGCCAGATCGAGCGGGAAGCCGACCCGACGTCGAGGTGGTCCATAGCTCGGCCGCTGGCCACCTCCCAGGTTCTGACGTTCAAGTAGTCTTCGTTTACGCCCATGATCATGGTGTTCCAATTTTGACCGCCGGCCACAAGTTGGAGGTAGTTGAAGACGACGGGAGAAGCGCCCGTCACGCCTTCGAGCTGAGCTATCGCCAGGGCGTCGCTCTCATTTAAGGTGTGACTTGAGCCTGATCCGGAGCGGACGCCTGAGGTGCTCTGAAATCCGGCCAAGACTATGAAGACGTTTGACCCTAAAGCGTCCACCTGCTTTTTAATCGTGACTCGGGTTCCTTCGCCCACCGCCAGCATCAGCACCACCGCGGCTACGCCTATCACCATTCCCAGCATGGTGAGAAACGAGCGCAAGCGATTGGCGCTTATAGCCCTTACGGCCTCCAGCAGCATTGCCAAAAACATTAAGGTCTCCTGCGGTTTTCCACCGCTTTGTCTTCGATCAAAAGACCGTCTCTGAAGCGAGTCAGTCTCTTGGCGCAAGCGGCTACGTCTGATTCGTGGGTGACGACCACCAGCGTCAGACCCTGTTCGTTGAGTTCGATGAAAAGGCGCATCATCTCATCGCTGGTTTGACTGTCGAGGTTTCCCGTCGGCTCGTCGGCCAGCACCAGCGAAGGAGAGGCCGCCAGCGCCCTGGCCAGAGCCGCTCTTTGCTGTTGACCTCCCGAGACTTGACTGGGACGGTGTTTGGCCCAGGGCGCCAAGCCGACCCTGTCTAAGAGTTCCATGGCTTTTTTCTTTCTCTGGGCGTTTGGAACTTTAGCGTAGAGAAGCGGCAGGGCGACGTTTTCCAAAAGATCGGCCCTGGGCAGAAGATTGAATCCTTGAAACACGAAGCCTAAAAAGCGGTTGCGGCGGCCGGCCAGCTGGTCGGGGCTGAGCTTTTCGACCGATTCCCCCAAGAGGTAGTAGTTTCCTTCGGTCGGGACGTCGAGGCACCCAAGTATATTCATGAAAGTGGATTTTCCCGAGCCTGACGGACCCATGATGGCCACAAATTCGCCTCGTTGAAGCTCAAAGTCCACTCCGTGCAGAACCTCCAAAGACCCGGCGTCGGTTATGTAAGCTTTTTTAAGGCCGACTGTTTTGATTACTGGCCCTTCCACTAAAATCTCCTGCCGCCGCCGCCCATGAGCGTCCGCTCGCTTTCAGGCTGGTTTTCGCCTATGACGACCAAGTCCTGGGGTTTGAGATTGCCTGAGACGACCACAGTCGAGCGAAGGTCTGTGGTGCCCAGGGTAAGCCGCTCGGCCCTGAGTTTTCCGGTGGGTTCCAAGACATAGACTTGACCGGTCTTGGGTTTGTTCTGCTCGGAGGCGGCCAAAAGTTGACTCGTCGGTATTTGGGCTTCTTGCTGGGCGCCTTGCTCGACGTTTTGCGGCACGGCGCTGGGCGGGCTTTCGCCCTCGGGTTGACCTGGAAGCGATTCCAAGGGCCTGAAGGTCAAAGCGCTGTTGGGGACTAAAACGACGTCTTCTTCCCTGTGGAGCTCTATGTCCACGTAGGCTGTCATGCCTGGGAGCAGTTTAAGGGAAGGGTTGTCGACGTCCAAAACCACATCGTAGGTGACGACGTTTGAGCTTATGGTGGGATTTAGACGGATTTGGCGCAATTTTCCCTTAAAGCTCTCGCCGGGGTAGGCGTCGACGCTGAAAACAGCGTCTAAGCCGGGCGTGAGGCTCCCCACATCCGCTTCGGCGAAGCTGGCGTTTATCTGCATCTTGGTCAGATCGCCTGCGATATCGATCAAGGTCGGGGTTTGGAAGCTGGCGGCCACTGTTTGACCGACATCGACGGCCTTATTGATCACGACCCCGTCCACCGGAGAGACGATGCGGGTGTTGCTCAAATTGTAGACTTCCTGGGCCAGAGCGGCCTCATGCTGAGCGACTGTGGCTTTGGCCATGTCGAGGTTGGCTTGAGCGGTGTCGTAATCTTCTTTGGGAGAAGAGCCGGCTTTATACAGCCTCTCTTGGCGCTCGAATTTGCGCTCGGTGAGTCTGAGCTGAGCCTCGGAATGGGCCAGGTTGGCTTTAGCCATGTCCACTTTGGCTTTGAAGAGCTGATCGTCTAAGACCACCAAAAGTTGCCCGGCTTTGACGCTGTCGTTGAAATCGACGTAGAGTTCTTTGATGGTGCCGGAGATCTGGGTTCCGACGTTCACCACGATGACCGGATTTATGGTGCCGGTCGCCCCGACGGCTAAACGCAGCTGTCCCATTGTTACTCGCTGGGTCCGGTAATTGTTAACCACCCCATTGCCGCTGAAAAAGCTTGGACCAACGACTATTAAAGCAGCGGCGACGGCGAGGATGATTAGAATAATCAAGAGTTTCTTCATTTTTATGGGCCTTCTTGGCAACTGGACGAGAGTCTGTTTCGGTTATGACGGATTGTTACGGCGTCCGCTGAATTCCTGACTGTGCATTTTTTAGGCCAATTCGGGCCAAGGCCGCCCAGGCTCTCGGCAGCTGCTTTTGAATTTCCTTTGGCGTGACTCCCCACGGTCCTAGATTTTTCGAGGCCAAATCGCCCGCCAAACCGTGGAGATGAACGGCTAAGGCGGCAGCCTCGAAGGGTTCGACCTTCCAGGCCAATATTCCGGTAAGAAGGCCCGTCAAGAGATCTCCCGAGCCGCCGCAGGCTAGTATCGGGGAGCCGTTGTCGTTGATCAAAAATCTGCCGTCGGGCGAAGCTATGACGGTATGCCGACCTTTTAAAGCCACTGTGGCGCGGCTGACGGAGGCGAGCTTGACGGCCCAGCCGATCCTATCGTCTTGAATCTGCTCCGTCGTCGCTCCCAATAATCTAGCGGCTTCAGCCGGGTGCGGAGTCAAGACCCTTTTCCCTTTGCTTTTGGCCAGGATTTCCGTTCGGCCGCTGAGGTTGGTCAGGGCGTCGGCGTCTAAGACCATCGGAAGTTCAAGATTTTCAGCCAACCTTTCGGTCAAGAGCTTTGTTCCGGGCGTCAGACCCAAGCCCGGCCCAAACCCTAACGCCTGGCAGCGGCTTAAAAACTCCAAAAGGGGCTCTTCGCTGCCTGGGCCTAAACATCCGTCGTCTTGCTGGGGCAGGGCTTTGGTCATGGCTGAGGCGACTTTGCTTTGAAACAAATCCGTGAGAGATGAGGCATGAGCTACGGTGATTAGGCCGCAGCCGGAGCGCTTGGCGCCTAAGGCGGCTAAAACCAAGGCCCCTGTTTTTCCCGGAGAGCCGCCGCAGACGACCGCGTGCCCGAAGGTCCCTTTGTGGCCCCAATTTGGTCTGGCGGGAATGAGCGATGCGGCCAAGTCGTCATCCAACAATCGACCCTTCAGACTAACTCTTTCAAACATCGCCCGGCACAGACCGATATCTCCCAAGACCACTTCGCCGGCCAATTCCGGGCCTTTTTTAAGCAACAGGCCCCTTTTATACGTCCCCAGGGTTACGGTCAGATCGGCTCTCAGCGTCTCCGAGGCCGCGTCTCCCGTATCGGAAGACAGACCCGACGGCAGATCCACCGCCAGCACCTTAAAGGCGCGTTTAGACGAGGCGAGTTTAGATAAGGCGAGTTTAGCCGCCGAGGCTGATTGCAGAACTCTGGCGGGCTGCCCGTCCAACAGCTTAGGCGCGGCGCCTGCCGGAGAGTTCTCAAGCGGTTTATTTAGGCCTGTTCCAAAGAGAGCGTCGATGACAAGATCCGCCTTTTCCCACTCCGGCAGGGCGTCCGAGTCATTTTGTATTGTTTTGATGTTTAAACAGAGTTTTTGGGCGATCGAGAAATTGACGGCGGCGTCGCCCACCACCTCGGATTGGGGTTTTTTCACCAGATATGTGGTGACGTTATGGCCCAAGTCGGTCAAAAGCCTGGCCAGCACCCAGCCGTCGCCTCCATTTTGACCAGGTCCGGCTAAGATGATTATGTTTTGAGTTTCGTCGGCAAGCTGCGGCCAATGATCGAGCGCCGCCTTTAGGATGGAGCGAGCCGCCACTTCCATCAGGACCAAACCCATCAAGCCGAAGTCTTTGATGGCCGTTTGGTCTAGAGCGCGGCTTTCGCTTGCGGTTGTTATATACATTTAATCCTCAGTTTCAGCCGATCAAGTTCACCTGCTTGGTTAGGGTTTTGTTGAAA
Source organism: Deltaproteobacteria bacterium (assembly GCA_031269135.1). Taxonomy (GTDB): domain Bacteria; phylum Desulfobacterota; class Desulfarculia; order Adiutricales; family Adiutricaceae; genus JAISZP01. Next base: position 7,142 of record JAISZP010000294.1, read on the forward strand.
TGTATCGTGCCGCATGTCTCCACGTCTTTGGCCAAGCTATCGTAATCGAGGGCTATCGTCCCGGAAAGGACTTTGATTCCGTATTGGAACAGCTCCGGACACAGCGGAACGCTTGGACCGACCAGGTAGGTTTCAGCGTTTCGAGCGAGCTCCAATAAGCGCGGAGCCGTTTTGTTGATGATGCTGGAGCCTGTCATAAAGACGACGTCCTGCTCCGGGAGCAAATACTCCGAAGCCATGTCCGGCAAATCTCCCGCTAAGGGCTGACGCTCGAAAATGGTGAATCTTAAGGCTAAAGAAGATAGTTTGTCGAGATGAGGAAAATGGCCGATGACGGCGACTTTGCGGCCTTTGACGTTTTGCTGGAAAAGGTCGAAGGCGTTTCCGTGCTGGAGCTTGGAGTCAAAATTTCCGGATTGAAAGTCTACGGTTAAACTGGCGTTGATGGCGGCTAGTCCGACCGAAGCCAGCGACAAATCCCAGCTGCAAACCAGCTTGGATAAATCGCACAACCTTTGCCCTAAGATGGGAATCGAAGCAAGCGCCCCAATCGGCTTGGAATCGACGTTGATGCAGTGGGCCAGACCGATTCCGCCTTGATCTGATTTGATCAGCAGCCAATGCCGACCTGCAAAGTAGTCGGCGACGAGAGCCGTTTTGGAGACCGAGTCGATCAAGGTCTGGTAGAAAGCCCACTTGTCTTTGGGTGTGGTAAGTTTTTTCACGTCTAATCGTCTTTCAGTCCATGAGGCCCGGTTTCAATCAATGAAGGCCAGTTCCAATGCATGATGTTTAGTCCGATGCATGAGTTTAGTTCCGGTGTATGAGGCTGATCCCTGTCTAAGAGAGATGGTTCGCTCTGGGCCGTCACGGCGCTTTGAACGCGTGTTTTGCTTTTATAGTTTAGAAACGGCCAAAGTCGCCATTTGTTGTAATTAATCAGGTTTTTGCCGGTCAATGTTTTGGTTTGAGATCTTAGCCCGGCGAAATCATTTGAAATCTTTGCTGCTTACAGGTTGATTATTTCACACAGAACCCAGCTCTTCAACTGTGGAGGCGCAAAGCCCTAAAATTCAAGGCTTGAGGGAAACAAGGTTTTTCTACAGAACATAGATTTTTCTACGGAACACGGATTTTTCAAAAGAGCCAGGTATTTTAAAAGAGGATAGGCGTTAAATTATGGAGAGTGTGATGATTTATCAAGAGATTGATTTGCGACTGACGGACGTTGTTCGCCGGAGTGAAGCTTGGCCACGCCTTTCAAGTCCGCCTTGATGCCTGCCGATGGCGACAGGTAAGTTGTTGGAACTAAATCGCTGAATAACAGAACTTTTTCGTTGATAAGTCTTTCTACCGTTTTCTTTAACAATGATATAATAATGCAATGATATGCCGAGCGCCAGGCAAGAGCAGAACAGAGCAGGCTAGACCAGAGCAGGCATGGCCGGGCTGGGTCGTCTGAAACTGCTGAAAGATCTGTGGATCGATGAAATTTTCTTTGACATCAAAGCCAAAAAATAGTCCTCCTGCAATTATAGCTGTTTGCGGCCAAAA
>JAISZP010000116.1 GCA_031269135.1 Deltaproteobacteria bacterium
TGTCTGGTACTTCGTCTTGAGAGATAAACCAGAGGTTGCTCCGGAGCAAAGTTCGCCTGTTCAAGAGGAGCAAACTCCGCCTGTAGAGGAAGACTCTGCCGAGCTTACCCCTCCCGAAGAACCAACGCCGCCTGTGGAGGACGACGCTGCCGAGCTTACGCCGCCTGAAGTTCCAACTCCTCCTGTCGAGCAAGACGCCGAGAAGCTGCCGCCTTTGCAAGAAGCTAGAAAACTTATTCAAGAGGGCGCCGACTCCGAGCAGGTGCAGGAGGCCTTAGAACGCTTCGAAAATGATCCCGGCGCCATGGAAGCTGTTTTTCTCTTGGCTTCACATTTGGCGAAAACCGATCCCAAATATCACGTCAACGTCGGAAGTTTCTACGATCCCTTAGACGCCAATCCTTTAGTCGCGGGGCCTAAAAACGCCATGTACGCTTACCAGGAATATTTAGCCGCCGGCGATGACCCGCAAGCTAAATCTCGCATAGATGCCTTAAAGGCTTGGGTGATCACCCCTCAAGCTTCTCAAGTTCAAGGCGCGGAGGAACTTCGAAAAGCGCTTGGCTTGTGATCTTTTCACCTAAATTTCAGGGATAAGAATTATTTTTGGTAGATATAACGCTTATTCAAAATCTATTTTAGGGTTAGAGTATGACATATTTTTCTTATTTGCTCAAAAGGGCATCTGTTTTTAGGCGGACTAAGGGTATCGGGTTTTCAGCGGCAATACTTACGGCTTTTATTCTCTTTTGGCCTGTCGGCCTGGCTTTCTCTCAATCAACCCCTTTGTTGATGGAGGGCAAGAAAAGCCTCCATCAGAGAGTCATCGCCCACCCCGGAGCAACGTGGTCCCAAACAGCCGGGCAACAATCAGGCGGGGCTTCAATCGTGCCGTTTACGGTTTTGTATGTTTATGAGCGTCAAAATATAGCTGGGGAGCTTTGGCTCCGCTGCGCGACCAATACGACAGGAAAAGATCTCGGCTGGATTTCAGCTGATTACGCTTCAGATTGGAAGCAATCTCTCGTCTTAAAGCTTGCCGGGTTGACCGGGCGCGATCGCTTGATGTTTTTTAAGAGCAAAGACGACATTGTGAATATCGCCGACCAAGCAGGCATCGCTAATCAACTTTCCGCTCTCAGAGAGCAGTTCGCAGGCTTCAAGCAATCAGGCGCCCAGCCTCCGGCTTCCTTTCCTGTGGTCGGCATGGAAGCTCCCCCCCAAGACGGCGCGGTTTCATATGATCATTTCTATCTCATGCCTATCTTTAATTATAATGCCGATGATTTCGAATCGGTCAAGCTTTTGGAAGTAGGCAGCATCGATCCCGGCAATGCCGGCGGCAGCGGAGCCGGCGCGGCGCCTGCCGGGACCGATAACGGGAACGCTAAAAACGCCATCGTCTTCGTCATCGACACCACCAAATCAATGGGTCCGTATATCGAGCAATGTAGGAACATCGCCAGAAATATCTATGATCGAGTAATCGAAAAAGGGTTAGGCGACAACGTGGCTCTCGGGGTGGTCGCTTTCCGCAGCAGCGTTAAAGCCAGACCTGACATTCAATACACTACCAAGATAGTTTCGCCTCTGCGCACCGCGACTGACCGGGAAGCGTTCGACTTGGCTTTGTCGCAAGAAAAAGAAGCCACCGCTTCAACCCACAGCTTCAGCGAAGATTCTTTGGCAGGGTTGAATACCGCGATAGAAAAGATGGATTGGGCGCCGTATCAGGGCCGGGTCATCTTATTGATCACGGACGCCGGACCCCTTCCAATCGACGACCCTTTCAATTCAGTTCCAGGTCATCCCACGTACATGGCCGACAAAGCCAAACGTAAAAACATAAAAATCGTGACCATCCACTTAAAATCTTCAGAGGGCAAAAATAACCACCTCATGGCCGAAGAGGCTTATAGGGCTTTATCTTTTCAAGGCGACGGGTTGTCGGCTTACCTTGACGTCAATGTGGGGTCAAGCTCAAACTTGACCGAACAATCAGCATTTACTGCTCGAACTGAAAGTTTGGTTTCCAGCATGGAAAAACTGATTTTTGACGACGAGGCGCCGGAACCCGAATTGGAGAAAAGTCAAGATCCCGCAGCCGACATAGGAGCGATTTTGGGGTATTCGATCAAGCTGGACTATTTAGGCGCCGTCAATCAAACCAAGCCTCCCTCGGTAGTGCGCGCCTGGATACCGGATAAAGATCTGGCTAATCTTGACGGTTCCAACCCCAGAGAGGTGCCGACCACCGAAGTGGCGGTGCTGTTGTCCAAAAATCAGCTCAGTAATTTAATGGATTTTCTCCAGACTGTCGTGACTAAGGCCAGAGACTCCGTCGACACTCAATCCGGAGATATCTTTGAAGATATTTTAAAGGCTTCTTCCCGTTTCGCGGTGGATCCGAACCTTCAGATTTACGAGGAAACCCGCTTGGCCGACATAGGCGGGATGATGTCGGAGATGCTGGCCGATCTGCCGTATAAAAGCACGATCATGAGTTTGACTAAACAAGATTGGTTCAATATGGGTCCTATCGATCAGGATGTATTTATTCGTAAAGTTGAAAGCATCATTACGGCTTACAGGGAATACGACAAAGATTTGGATAATTGGGGCAAATTCGATCCCTCAAATGAGGG
>JAISZP010000127.1 GCA_031269135.1 Deltaproteobacteria bacterium
TCACAGAGATCCGCGTGGGTCTGAAGAATTGGATAAGTGATGAGCGATTCTGTCCCGCCTAAACTTTCAGCGTACAGTATCATGGCCACCTTTTCGAGAGTTTGGGTGGCTGTTTTTTCGCTGTCGACCTCGAATGAGATCATAGCCCCAAAGCCGCTGGACTGAGACAGCGAGATTTCGCGTCCTGGATGGTTGGGAAGACCGGGGTAGTTGACTTTAACGACTTTGGGGTGAGAGCTGAGGAAATCGGCGACCACTTCAGCGTTGCGTTGACATCTTTCCATGCGCACCGCAAGCGTTTTAAGACCTCGTATCAACAAAAAACTGTCAAAGGGAGCTAAGCCGGTTCCGACCGTTTTGGTGATGAAGCGAAGCTTTTCGGTTATTTCCAAATCGTTTAAGGCGACGAAGCCAGCTAAAGTGTCGTTGTGTCCGCATAAATACTTGGTGCCGCTGTGGATGACCATGTCCGCCCCCAGTTCCATGGGCCTTTGGAAGATTGGGGTCAGAAAGGTGTTGTCGACCATCAACAAAATGTCGTTTCCGATGGTGGCCCTTACCGCTCTTATGTCGGTGACCTTCATTATCGGGTTGGAAGGTGTTTCCACGAAAACCGCTTTAGTGTTCGGTTTAATGGCTTTCTTCAGAACGCTTTGATCGTTGGTGTCGAGGTAGTCCACCTCTAAGCCGGTTCTATGGCTAAGAGCGTTGAACAACCTCACCGAGCCGCCGTAGAGATCGTCGGTGCAGATGATATGATCATTGGGTTCCAAAGTGGCGAAGACGGCGTCCATGGCCGACATGCCGCTGGAAAAGGCGAGGCACTCGTTGGCTCCTTCCAAGGACGCCACGAGCCGTTCAAGGGCTTCTCTGGTGGGATTTTGCACCCTGGCGTAATCGTAACCTGTGCTTTGACCAACTCCAGGATGAGCGAAAGTCGCTGATTGATAGATAGGGATGGCCAACGCTCCGGTGGTGTTGTTCTTATCTTTGGCACCGTGAACGCAGATTGACTTTAGTTTCATAAAAATTCTCCGGGACGGCAAAAAATTGGACAACAGCTCTCTTGTCGGAAGAGCAGAGCGTCTTTCAGAAAGGTGTTTGGGCGTTTACTGGCTGCATTGCGAGATTGAATCGCGACATTTTTTAGGTGAATGCAATCGAAGGTTTTTTAATTTAGCAAAAATCAATCTTTCAAGCAATTTTTATTTTGCCTGAATTTTTTCTGAGATTTTTCCTTTCGACGCGCGCTTGAATCTCGGTATGAGCCGGAAATCGGCGGCTTGCAGCCGATATGAACCTGGCGGCGAAAAAAAGTTTGACAACGGGACAAATTGAGGTATACTAGTGAAGCACTTACGACGGCAAGGAAAATTTCCATCAGGATCATTTTTGCTGAACAGGTTGCATTTCCGATAAATTATCTGTATTTTAGGGACTGGGCGCAATATGCATGACTGTACCAGACCCAAAACTTCAAAGCTAATCAGTAATCACTGAAGGCCGAGCGCACGAGAAAAAGTGCCCTTGGCTTTTTTGTTTTTTATCAATAAAGCGCCTAAGCGTTTTAAACTACGAGGTGAACCGTGACTAAAATCGCACAGAGCTTGCTGGATCTAGTCGGCAATACTCCGCTTTTGAAACTTAATCGCTATGGTAAGGCCAGAGAAGTCGTGGCCAGCTTGCTGGCTAAATTGGAGTACTTCAACCCTTTAGGAAGCGTTAAGGACAGAATCGCTTTGGCCATGATCGAGGACGCCGAGAAAAAAGGGCTGATCAATCCGCAGACTACCATCATTGAGCCCACTAGCGGCAACACCGGCATCGGTCTCGCTTTCGTCGCCGCCGCTAAGGGATATAAGATCATCTTAGTGATGCCCGAGTCGATGAGCTTGGAACGTCGAAAGCTTTTGTACGCTCTTGGCGCTGAACTCAAACTCACCCCCGCTTCCGAGGGCATGAAAGGCGCCATTCGTATAGCTGAGGAACTCCATGGGCAGATCGCCAATTCCTATGTGCCTCAGCAGTTCAATAACCCCTCAAACCCTGAAATCCATCGTCTGACGACCGCCAAGGAGATTTTGGACGATACCGACGGCAACGTGGACGTCATCGTAGGCGGGGTCGGCACCGGCGGCACCATCACCGGCGTCGGGGAAGTGTTGAAGAGTAAAAACAGCAAGGTGCATGTGGTGGCGGTCGAGCCTTTCGACAGCTCCGTTCTTTCCGGGCAACCAGCCGGTCCCCACTTGATTCAAGGCATCGGCGCCGGCTTCGTTCCTCAGGTCTATAATTCAAAAATCGTCGACGAAATCTTTAGGGTCAAGACTCCTGACGCCTTGGACGCCGCCCGTTTCGTCTCGACCTCTGAAGGTCTTTTGGTCGGCATTTCTTCCGGCGCCGCCTTGCACGCGGCCACAGAGATCGCCAAGCGCCCCGAATATAAAGGCAAGGTCGTCGTGGTGATACTGCCTGACACCGGAGAGCGCTATCTGACCACTAAACTTTTCGCCCCAAACGAGTAACAACATAAGCCGGGTCCAAACAGACGGAAAACACCCGCCCGAATTCCTGTCCGACAAACTGGGCCTATTGTTTTTATGGCGAACAAGGTTTAAAGCGAACAAGGTTTATAGCGACCAAAGATTTTATAGAGCACAAGGTTTTAAGCGAACAAAGATTTTGTAACGACCAAAGATTTTATAGAGCACAAGGTTTTTATAGAGACCAAAGATTTTATAACGACCAAAGATTTTATAGAGACCAAAGATTTTTAAAGCAAAAAAACCGACCGAATTCACTTTCGGTCGGTTTTTTTTCGCCTCTAAAGGTTGCGAATATTATGTCCGGCGAGCGAGCGCGGAACTTTGTTCTATGGAGCGGCAAAAGCGCGCTCAGCTTGAATTATTTAAGCAGCAAACAAAAAAACAAAAAAAAAACAAAAACCAAACTCAAATTCAAAACCCAAACTCAAAATTCAAAAAAAAAAAATTAAAAACATGAGCTGAAAATGACGTTCAAGTCGCGCCGGATTGGTCGCGGTCCGGCGCGAGAGCGGACAAGCTGCTGAGTTGTTGATGGACTTCTTCCGCCCGGCAACCGTAATCCAAAGCCGCTTTAAGGTGATGCTCGGCGCGGGGATAGTCTCCCAATTCGTATAATAATCGGCCCAAGCGTTGTCTAAAGAGGCTGTTGGTGGGGTCGAGCTCCACGCTTCTATGAAACAGCGACAAGGCCACCTCTTGGTCGTTGGCGGATTCCAGAAACAGCATGCCGAGCGACGACAAGCTTTCAGCGTCGTCCGGATCGAATTTGACGGCCTTCTTAAAAGCGGCTAAGGCGCCTTCTTTATCCGCCGTGAGAAGTTTAGTCTTGCCCAGCAGGCGGTAAACGCCGCCCCAACGGCCTTTAAGTTCCGCGGCTCTTGAAAGAGAGGATAAAGCCAGCTCCAAGTGACCGAGTTCCAAGGCGGTTTTTCCCAAGTGAAACAGCACTTCGAAGCTTTTGGGGTCAATGGCTTCAGCTTTCAGCAGGGACTGCTCCGCCATCTCCAACTGTCCCACCAGCAAAAGCGAGCACCCTTTATTGAAGTGGCCCATTAAATTATCCGGCGCCAGTTGCAGGACCTCATCGAAGGCGGCTAAGGCCGACTTATGGTCGCCTAGGCGTCCATGGCACACGCCGAGGCTGTTCAACAGGTTTAGATGGCCGGGGTCCAAAAGGAGGCCTTTTTGGTATTCTTCCATGGCGCCGTCGAGATCTCCCTCGTCAAAGAGGTGGTCTCCGCTGATGTTCAGCGTCTGCGGGCCGAAAACGGCTAAGCTCTGAGGTCCGATCATGCCGGCTTCAAAGAGGGCTTTCTGAGCTGAGGAAATCAACGAGTCGGGTTTCAGCGCCGGGTTCGGCCAAAATACCAGGCCGATGGAGATTGGAGCCTGGATGGTCAGTGATTTTATAAGGCCGGTCGCCATCTGGGAGGCCTGCTGAAGGGCGAGGTTCGTCCAGACCATGGCCAAGGTCGCCTGATCCCAGGCAGTCGACAGTTCAGTCGGCGGCAAGGTCTCTTTGGCTTTGCCTGCGACTAACGACAGACGTTTGTCAAGTTCGGATTCGCCGGCCATAGCCGCCAACCGCTCATGGTCGTCGAGGCGGATCAAGGCGACGGCGAGGGTCCTATCTGTTTGGGCCAGGCGAGTCAGGTTTTTTTGGACGCTCTCTTGCTCCAGTCCTGACTGGTCCTTTCGTCGGCTGCGTAAAGAAGGCTCGGTCGACCAGTCCATGCGGGAAAAAAC
>JAISZP010000137.1 GCA_031269135.1 Deltaproteobacteria bacterium
TGAACGGCGCACATTCTAAGAGGGCTAATCCAATAAAGATTAGCCTGATTTAAAAATCGGCAAGGAACTGGCCTGCCGGGAGGGACCCCCATTGGGGGGCTGGGCGAATCGCGAAAAAAATACCCCCGAGCGTTATTCTTAGGGGCAAACTCTCGACCTTGCGCGCGAACTTGTTCGTATGCAGTTCACTGTCCAGGAAATTTATCATCCGGAAAATGCATCATCCAGAGAATGTATTGTCCGGAAAATGCGTCATCCAGAGAATGCATTGTCCAGAGAATGTATTGTCCAGAGAATGCATCATCCGGAAAATGCATTATCTAGAAAATGTATTGTCCAGAGAATTATAGAACGCATAAAGATATAATTATTCTAAACGCAGCTGCAAAACAGCAAATGATGTTTCAAAAGCTCTAAAAATTAAGATTATAACTGTATTAATGCTTTTAAATGATGAACTAATAGTTTGATTGCAATATATAGTTTTATAATGACAAGCTAATAGTTTGATTGCAATATATGGTTTTATATTGCATATTTAATAAAACGCTCCTTGGAGTTTGCCGCAGCGGCGCCTGCGGTCGGACAAGCCAAAAGCATAACTTTTTAGTGAATTTTATTGGGAACTTCGGTTTATTTTCGTAAATTGACGTTAAATTTTTATATAGTTTTATCGGTTTAGAATTCAAAACAAGTTTCAGGTGGAATTTTGATTTCACTGGGAGTCAATAACAATAATGAAAAAAGGGAACATAAAAAAGCAGCTGATTATTATGAGCTTAGCTCTGACCCTTTTAATGCTGTCTGGCTGTAACGGCGGGGTGATAACCGGCGGCGGCGGCATACGCCGGGAGTTGGACGCCTTAAAGATGGAAGTGGCCGATCTGAGAGATCGCTCCAGATTGTCGGGGGCGCCTGCCGCTTCCGGCGGCGGCGGATCGGATCTTAGAATTGAAGTCGACAATATTAGAACTCAGCTCCAGAGGCTTACGGAAAACGTCGAAACTGCAAGCATCGGCGGAAATTTGTCGCTCAGACAGCAGTTGGAATATATATCGGCAAGGTTAGACCGCCTTGAAAAGAAAGCCAATCTTCCGCCGCTGAGCGCTGATGTGGTGGCTGCTCCGGTCCCGGTCATGCTGCCGCCGGCGCAGTCCCCGCCCGTGGTAGGCGACACTGAAGCTCTTCCCGGAACCGACCCAGGGACGATTCCAACCCAGCCGGCGGTTGATGGACAACAGCCCGTCCTCCAGCCTGGCGCTCCCTTAGCGGCGTCTCCCCCAATCGTCGCCAGCGCCTACGACGAAGGCAAAGCCCTCTTCGACCAGAAAAACTACCCTGCCGCCATCGAGCGTTTTAAAGCGTATCTCGCCGCCGAACCTTCCGGGAACCAGGTCCCGGCGGCTCAGTTCTACATCGGCGAATCGCTTTACTTCCAAAACCAGTTTGAAACGGCTATCTTGGAGTATCAGACTTTGGTCAGCGGGTATCCCAAAAACCCCTTGGTCTCCACCGCGCTTTTAAAGCAAGGGCTGGCCTTCCAAGCCCTGGGCGACACGGCCAGCGCGAAACTGTTGTATCAGAAAGTCGTTAGAGATTATCCAAAGAGCTACTCGGCCGGCATCGCCAGAGAACGCCTGAAGACCATCTGATTTTAGGCTGTTTTGTTTATTGTGGGAGACGAGTGGTTGTCGAGCGCGGGCAAAGCGACCCGCTATCGGCTGTTAGTCTTGCCGGGGGGGTCGGAGGCGAATGGCTTTCTTTGTTCAAAGCCTTGTTGGAACCCTTGTTCAGAGTCCCGGTCGACTAACCCTGAACGGCGCCGCCTTGAAGCGTCGCAAAGAAGATGTCACAAATCAAAGGTTTTGTGTTATACTTCTTCTTGGGAGATTCGTTTCCTTTTTGAAGACAGTGGACGAAACAGAGCATCTTGGGGCGCGATATGGCTCAAATTGACCGCAGTATTTGGCAAGACAAGTCAGTTTTGGTTGTTGACGACTACCAAGCTGTCCGAAAGACTATTAAAGAGTTGTTTGCGACGTTCGGGCTTAAGGTGACCGAAGCAGAAAACGGCGTCAAGGCCTTGGAACGCTTAAATGCGGCTAAGTTCGATCTGATTGTGAGCGATTTGGTGATGGCGGAAATGGACGGGTTCGAACTGACAGAAACGGTCAAAAGCAATCCTAAATTTCGGGCCATTCCTTTGGTGATTTTATCGACCCACGCCGACAACAAATACATCTTTCGGGCTCTGAGATTGGGGGCGGACGACTATCTGATAAAACCCCCTTCGGCGGAAATGGTCACCATAGTGCTGGCGCGGGTGTTCAATCATGAATGGCAATAACGTCACTTCGGCCGTCGAGATTAAAGAATCCGGAAAGCCCCCTGAATTGGACAGGATGGCGGTGAAGATCTCCCATTTGGACCGCCTTCTGGGTTTGACGGGCGAAATAATAATATCCGCTTCGAACATCTCCATACTCCAGCGCCATCTATCGACGTCTTCAGTCAATATCGACAAAAATTCGCTCGAGATGATCAAGAACGTGGCCATGACCACCAACCGCATCTCGTCGGATCTGCACCATCTGGTTATGGACATCCGCATGGTGCCGATAAAGGAGACGTTTCTGCGCTTTAGGCGCCTGGTGAGAGATTTGGCCAAAAAGAGAGGCAGGCTCGTCGATTTCGAGGTGGTCGGCGAGGACACCTTAGTCGACAAGACCGTCGCCGAAAAGCTCTACGAGCCTCTGGCCCACCAGATCCGAAACGCCGTCGATCACGGCCTTGAAGACCCTTTGGAGCGCAAGCACGTGGGAAAAAATCCCACCGGACAGCTGACGCTTACGGCTTACAAAAAAGAAGGTTTCACTTACGTCTCCGTTTCCGACGACGGTCGAGGGCTGGATGAGAACCGCATCCGGCAGGTGGCTGTGGAAAAAGGTTTTTTGCCTCCTATGGCGGCCCAGGCCATCTCGCCGAACGAATGTTGGCATTTGATAATGCAGCCGGGGTTTTCCACAGCCGCTGAAGCCACTGAGATTTCCGGCCGCGGGGTGGGGATGGACGTCGTCAAGAGCACCGTGGAGAGCTTAGGCGGCGAGGTGATAATCGAAACGGCCAAAGGCCAGGGTTCGGCGTTCACTTACAAGATCCCTCAGCTCTCGGCCGTCAACATCACCGACGCTTTGATAATTCGTTCAGGGGAAAACTACTACGCCGTCCCCATCGGAAACGTGGTGGCCACCCAGTCCTTCAGCGTCTCCGACATCAACACCACCATGGAGCGGACCGAAAGCATCATTTACTTGGGCAGCATCGTCCCTCTCCATGACTTAAGAGGCCTGCTGACGGGAGCGCCTCTGGCCGACGAAGAGTTTAAAGATTACCTGCCGGTCATCATCATCGACGCCAAAAACGGCCGCGTCGCCCTTAAGGTGTCGGAGTTCATCAGACCGCAAAAGCTGGTCTTGATACCTCTGCCTGAGATTTTTTCCGTCAAAGGCGTCGCCGGAACCACCATCCTAGGCGGAAACCAGCTGGGTATGGTCTTGGACCCCTTTGAACTCATAGCCTTGTCCGGCGGGCAATCTATGGAACATGAATCGGCATTCCAGAAAAGCTCGGCCATGGATTTCTCCGACGGCGACATCGATGCCGACGCGCAGCCGCAGGATCTGCAGGCTCAGGCCGCGGAAGCCGACAAAGGCGCCTCCGACGAGCAAAGAGCCGTACGACCGCCGGAGGCCATGGACGAATCGATGGCCGAGGAGTTTTTCGTCGAGATTCAAAACATCTTGAACGAGGCCAGCGAAGAGGTCTTTCAGCTGGAGAAAGATCCCGAAAACATCCGCCGCATCAATACCCTCTTTAGGCATTTCCACTCCATCAAGGGCAATTTCATAATGACCGGCTTCACCAACGTCGGCACCTTCGTCCACGAGGTCGAGACCGTGCTCGATCAGATGCGGGAGAAAGAGCTCAAGGTGGATCAAGACGTCATCGATCTGCTTTTGGATTCCATCAAAAGCATGGAGCAGGGCATCGTCGAGATAAGAGCCGGACGCGGGTATGAGGTGACGGACCCTGAACTATTGGCTGAACTCAACCGCTACAAAAAAATCGAGAGCAAGGACAAACCTAAGAGCGAAGAAGAGATCGACGACGACCAATTCCATCTCTCGCCCTTGGGCGCAATTTTGTATTTCTCGAAGATCATAACCCAGGGCGTGAAAGTTTATCAGTCGATGATTCACATAGGGCCGTCTTTTCAAGACCCATCCCTGGTTTGCTACCTTATAATCAAGCGTCTGGCTCTCTTGGGAGATCTGATCGACACCGTTCCCAGACTCGACAAGATAGAAAAGGGCATGGGAACCAACAAGCTGAAAGTGATGTTCGCTTCCAATCATGATTTGAACACCGTCAACGCCTTTTTCGAAAAGCAGCTCAAAAGATATTATCACGTCCTTGATTACGAAAATCTGCAAGTCGAGTAGCGCTCTCGCTTCGAGAGCCGAGTCCGGCGTTTGCGCCGACCGCTCATCTCGCCAAGTTTGGTGCCGCCATGAACGTCAAAGTATTGATCATCGTTGAAGACGAGGCCCTTAAAGCGACTTTTTCCGGTTATTTGCCTGAAAAGTTCGTCTTGGAAGACGCCGGCGTAGGGTTCGACAAAGGTCCCAACGCCATTGCGGACTTTATTCTGACGAGCAATTCCGATCTTGTGATCATGGACTATTCGTCTGAAGACGCCTTTAGCGTAAAAGTCCTCCAAGAAGTTTTAGACAAAAACGACAAGATAGGCTTTGTTTTCGTCGATTCTTTGGGTCAAGCCGACCGGGAAAATATCATGATGGCCATAAATGAAGGCGCTCAGGCCTTCATCCCTCGCGACATCAGCCAAGTGGCCTTTAAGAACTACCTCAACCGCGTCGTCTCGGGTCCGTTTAGGCGCAGAAATTTGGAGATCAACGAAGAGAAGAATCTACATAACTTAAACGAGTGTCTTAGTTTATCCAGAACACGCCTCAACAGCGCTCAAAAATTAATCGCCTACCTTTTAAGCACGCCTCTGTCGATGCAGCCTAGAAAGGTTTTGGTTCTGTCCGATTCGAGCTATCAAAGAGAGCTTCTCAGAAAACATCTTGAGGACAACAATTTTGTGGTCTCCACCTGCTCCAAGATCCCTGACGCGGTGGAACTGACTCTATCGGAAAAACCCCGCATATTGGTCAGCGACTATGAGCTTGAAGACGGAAAAACGGGTCTGGATTTTTGCCGTGAGATTAAGTACGTCCATAAATTTAATCCCTGCTATTTTGTGGTGTGCACCGCCAGTTACGATAAGATGGATAAAATCATGACCCCTGGAAACGGCGTGGACGACTGCATATTGAAGCCCGCTTCGAACACCTCATTAAACGAGTTTTTGGCCCGCGTCGCCCTAGGCTTGATTCTCTAACTAATTCTTTAGGTTCGACTCTCTAGGTTTATTCTTTGGGTTTGATCCTCCAGCCTTGTTTTTTTCAAATCGTCGCCGTCTTGCCGCCCCTTACGCCTCGTCGGGAGTAGGGGTTATTGTTTTTTGCCGATCCGCTATTTCGGCGTCAACGTTTTATTCCGTTTTTTTGTTCGTCAACATTTTTTTGGTTTTTTCCGAAAGTCTGGATTAAGATGGAGCTTCCGCCTAAAAGAGAATCGCCCTTCCCGAGAGATAGAGATTATAATGAGGATCGCAAACATAAAGGACCCTCCAGAAGATTGGACCGCTTTGTCCGCATAATAGCCCTTATGCTGTTGTGCGGCTTGGTGTGGTATTTTAGTTACGATCAGGGAAAAAGCACGGCTAAGAAAAGGGTTTATCGCTTGGAGGCCGAAAATATTTCCCTGCGTGAACAGATGCTTTTGTTGGAAAAAGATATCGAGATCTTAAAGAATGAAGGGC
>JAISZP010000152.1 GCA_031269135.1 Deltaproteobacteria bacterium
AGCAAAAAAGTGAAGGAGGCATGGAATACGGAAATTAGGCTTGTAAGCGAGGTCGTTAAGAAAATATACTTGAGCGAAGAGCAAAAAGTCTCAAAATCGGTCAACTAGAAAATATTTCGCAAATGATTCCAGTCAGTCGAAACGACAATTTTCGTAAAATGGAGTTTTTACGCATCGATCATATATTAACGACGCCGAAGAAGAAGGCGAAAATTCAGGGGGACTTAAAGGGAAAAAGCAAGCGGCAAAAAATTCATCGGCGATGAAAATGCCTGTCGACGAAATCGCTTCCGCAACAGGCCTTGCGGAAAGCGAAGTTTTGCGCTCAATCGAAGTTATTTGCTTAACGTTATTTGCTTAAAATGAAAGACCTTCCGCAACGATGACGCGTCCGGAGACGACGTCGGATCGGAAGCCTGCGGCTTTGGAAACTATTTGAAGACGACGAAGCCGAGGATCGCCCTAAAAAGCGTAGTCCTAAAAAAAGGCCCCGAGGGGCCTTTTTTTTAGGGCGATTAAAAAGGATTTGCAGGCTTGGTCTTCTCGGCGGCTTCCGGTTCTTCGACCTGATACGATCCCATCACCTGGCATTTAACCGTTTGAGTTTCTAAAGAGCCTAGGCCTTTTATAAGCTTTTCATCCTCGAAATGACCGTCCAACTCGAGGAAGAATAGGTACTCCCAAGGAGATTTAAGGTTTGGACGGCTGTGGAGTCTAGTTATGTTCACTCCCGCTTCGGCCAAGGGTTGAAGGCACTTGTACAAACTTCCGGAACTGTGCGGAGCGGCGAACCATAAAAGAGTGCGGTCGTTATTGGTGGGCAGGCTGTCGTCTCGACTTAGGATCAAAAAGCAGGTCTGGTTGTGTTGGTAATCCTGCAGATCTCCGCTCATCACGGTCAGGTTGTAGAAGGTGGCTAACGACGGGTGCCCGATGACCGCGTAGGATTCGTCGTTGAGAGCTAAAGAGGCCCCAGCGGCGGTTGAGACGGTGGGCATGAGCTCAACGCCGGGGAGATTTAAGGCCAACCAGTTGCGACATTGCGCCAGAGCCTGGGGATGAGAGCTGATGGTGCGGATACGGGACATTTCAGCATGGCTGCTCATCAACGTCAAGCTCACTTTTAGATTGAGCATCCCCTGTATTCTTAGATCCGTCTGCGACAGCAGATCCAATGTTTGACCGACTATCCCTTCGGTGGTGTTTTCGAATGGAACCAAGGCGAAGTCCGTCTTTCCGGATTGGGCGGTCTCAAAGACCGAGGCCAGATCGTCGCACGGAACGAAGGTGGCCAAGCGTCCGAAGCGGTGGAGGGCGGCGGCGTGGCTAAAGGTGCCTGCCGGTCCCAAAAAAGAGACTTTGGTGGGGGCCTGAGCCTCTCGGCAGGCGTTGATGATTTGCGTGAAAATACTCATGACCGCCTCCGGACCAAGACCTTGTTTAGGGTCTGTCGCGGAAGCAAGTTTAGAGAGCACCTGTCTTTCCCTAAAAAGGTCCATAATGGGAAGAGAGGTTTTCTTTTTCAGATCTCCTAACATTATGGCTGTTCGGGCCCGCTTTTGGATGAGCTCCAACAGCTCCGCGTCGATGCGATCGATTTCAGCGCGCAACGGTTTTAAGACGGCCATAGTTTCATTGTAGTTTGGGGGCATGCTTAGGTTCCTATCCTTGGTTTTCCGCCATTAGGTGTTCTTGGGAATTTAGAGTGGAAATCCGCCTTCCGAAGAAAGGAGCGATCTCCGCCAGGTTTTGCATCAGCTCTTTGAACTGAGCCGGGGTCAATGACTCTTCGCCGTCGCACAGAGCGATTTCCGGGGCGCAGTGCACTTCGATCATAAGGCCGTCAGCTCCCACCGCCAAGGCGGCTTTCGACAGAGGCGCCACGTAGTGCGCTTTCCCGCTGGCGTGACTGGGATCGACTATCACCGGCAAATGGCTTTTCTCTTTGATGGTCAAAACCGAAGAGAGATCTAAGGTGTTTCTGGTGGACGTCTCGAAAGTCCTGATGCCGCGCTCGCACAGTATGACTTTTTCGTTTCCGCCGGCAAGAATGTATTCGGCCGACGATAAAAGTTCATCGACGGTATTCATCAAGCCGCGTTTTAAAAGGACGGGTTTTTTGCAACGGCCAACTCTTTTTAGAAGCGAGAAATTTTGGGAATTGCGAGCACCTATTTGAAGGATGTCGGCGTAGGATTCGACTAAATCGACGTCGCCGGAATCCATGACTTCAGTGACGATTCCAAGGCCGGTAAGTTCGCGGGCTTTGGCCAACATCTTCAGACCTTCTTCAGCTAATCCCTGAAAGCTGTAAGGGGAGCTACGGGGCTTAAAGGCGCCGCCTCTGATGATGTGCGCGCCGGAGATCTTGACGTCCCAAGCGGTGCCTAGCATCTGAGGGTCGGCTTCGACTGAGCACGGTCCGGCCATGATGATGAATTCAGGGCCGCCGATGGCGAAGGGACCGAGGCTGAAGGTGGAGTTTTCGGGGTGGGTCAGCCTGCTGGCCTGTTTGTAGGAAGGCATTTTTTTTGGTGCTTTTGGAGGATTAGAGGTTTCCATGAAAAAACAGTCCTTTCAGATTGAAATCGGTAAAAAACAGAATCGAAATGCGCTTTGAGAAGTTTTGTCGGAAAACTATGCAATTAAAACTGGAGAGCGACATTAAACAAGGCAATGAGATTTAACAGAGCAATAAAATTTAATAGGGCAG
>JAISZP010000279.1 GCA_031269135.1 Deltaproteobacteria bacterium
ATACATATGTTGCCGGCGGATTTGCATATCCATACACTACTCAGTGGCCACGCCTTTTGCACTTTCAACGAGTGCGTCGATGACGCCCATGAAAAAGGACTATCGCTGATCGCCATAACGGATCATGGGCCTTCGATGTTTGGAGGGCCTCAAGAGAATTATTTCAAGATGTTCAACCGATGTCCGAAATCAAAAGGCTCCATGTTGATTCTCTTCGGCTGCGAAACAAATATCATTGATGTCGATGGAGAGCTGGATTTGCCGTCTGTTGTGTTGTCCCGCTTAGACATAGTCCTGGCTGGACTTCATGGACCCACGCCTTATCGCGGAACTACCGAAGCTCATAACACTAAAGCCTTGATTTCACTTATGAAAAATAATCAGTATGTTAATATCATAACTCACCCAGTAAGGCATGGGTATCCCATATCAGTAAAAGATGTGGTATATGCTTCTTTAGAAACAAATGTTTTATTAGAATTAAATGTCAATCTTATATTACAGTGTTTAAAAAAGATAGATAAGCCTAATAACAAGAAAGTAATCGAAGAAACGTCTAAAATGATTGATTTATTGCAAAATAATAAGAGAAAATATGTTGTAAATAGCGATGCTCATCATGTTTGCGAGATTGGCATATCTGATAGTTATATAGATATGTTAAAATCAATAATTGGAGTGAAAGAAGAATTTATAATAAATAAGGATAAAGTAGCTTTATCTCATCATATTCCATCTATTAAGACTATATCTCAAAGAACAGGAATTGATTTTTAGGAATGTAAAATTTTTGAAAGAAATTCTTAAATAATATGATAATTTTAAATAATAACAACAATTGCTAGAGTGAAATGTGCAGTTTAAAATTCATAATTTAAAATTCATATTTAAAATTCCACAGTTAAAATTCCATAGTTGCAATTCATAGTCGCCTGGAAAATTATAATTCGTTAGTGTATCATGCGAATCAATATTTTGGTCGACTTTAGGCAGTTACTGCTGAATCCGACTCGATTCGTTCATCTAAACACCGCGGAGGAGACTGACCATGCCCAAACGCAAGCGACAGCAAATCGCTCTTCCCTCTGAAAGCTCGCAAACGGAAGATTACCAGTTCGAAAATTCCTCTTATAATCCGCAAGACAGCCCTTTTGCGGCCTTAGCGCCGCTAAAGGCGTCCATGTTGAACGCTCGTCTCCAGCAACCAAAAAAGAAAGCGAACAAAAAAAAATCCAAAAAAGAATCCAAAAACGAATCTCGCCCGCCTGAGGCGGCTGATGAGCCGGTTCAGACCATCAGCGATGAAGAGTTGTTTCTGCGTGAAATGCGAAACGTCTCTCCGCTGCCGGAGCGCCAAAAGATTTACGAACTGCAGCCGCCGGACGCTTCAAGCTGGAAGCTCCCGGTCGACGAAACCGAAGACATGATGGCCATGAGAGATTTGACGGATTTGGTCAGCGGCCGAGGAGAATTCGACTTTTCCCAAACCGACGAGTGCATTGAGGCTCACGTGCGAGGTTTCCCGCCCGGGCTGATGAACCAATTGAAGCAGGGGCGTTTCCCAATCCAAGATCACCTCGACCTCCATGGCATGACTCTGCTTGAGGCCGAAAACGCCATCAACGAGTTCATCGCTAAGAGCGTGTCGTTAGGACGCAGCTGCCTTCTTTTGATCCACGGCAGAGGACATCGCTCCCCCAACGGAATACCCGTCATAAAACATAACCTTGAGACGCTTCTGTTGAAAAGGCCCGTAAAGAAATATTTGTTGGCTTTCACCACCGCAAGACCCATCGACGGCGGTTCTGGGGCCAGCTACATCTTACTTAGAAAATAGTCGCAGCACTGAACTGGGGCGCCTTCGAAACGTTAGAGCCGACAAAGCAGGCCCTATAGGGAATTCTATGTTTTTAAATTTCGCTTTCATCATAACGTTATATCTTTTGCTCAGCTTCATTTTGCGGCTTAAGGTCAAATGGCGATTAAAAATACTTTTTGCCTGCCTCGTTTTTATAGGCTCAGGGCGCTGGTTCATCATGCGCAATATCTTCGGAGGGTACGGCAGCGTCGAAGCCCCTCAGTGGCTGATGTACTCCAGCTCGTTCGTTCAGAATTCGTTTGTGTTTTTATTTTTGCTGGTTTTTCTGAAAGATGTCGCGAGCCTGATTTCTTTGTGCTTTGGTCCCAAGCGCACGGCCGGATTTCGAAAAATGCTGGTCGGTAAATGGTGCGTCATCGTCCTATTGGTTTTGTCTTGCGCTCTGTCTCTGACAGGACTCTACAATGCCGCTAAAGTGCCCGAGGTGCGGAAATCGGAGATAGTGATCGACGATTGGCCGAAAGGTTTGGACGGCCTGACGGTGGCCATATTGGCCGATATGCATATCAGCACTTTCTTCGATCGCCGGTGGGTTCAGCAGGTGGTCGACCGGACGATGGCCTTGAAGCCGGAGCTGATCGTCCTGCCGGGCGACATGGTTGACGGAACGCCTCCGATGAGGGCCGACGACGTCGCGCCGCTCGCGCAGTTGGACGCCCCTTACGGAGTCTTCGCCTGCGTCGGCAACCACGAATACATTTCCCAGCTTCAGCAGTGGCTGCCGGTCTTTGAAGAGCTTGGAATCAAAATGCTCTACAACTCGCATGAAGTGATCGCCCCCAGAGGGATACCCTTCATTTTAGCGGGCCTGACGGATATAACGGCTTTGAGTTCCCGCTATGACCTTATGGGACCGAACTTGAACATGGCTCTGGAAGGCGCCCCCGAAGGCCTGAAAGTCGTTTTGTTGGAGCATCGGCCCATTAGGGCCAAGCAAAACGCCCTTGACGAAAGGATCATCCTTCAGCTTTCAGGCCATACTCACGGCGGGATGATGCCGCTTTTAAGCCTCTTCGTCAAAATGGCCAATGACGGCTACGTAAGGGATTGGTATACGGTTGGTTCTCTGAAGCTTTTCGTGCAACCGGGCCTGGGGCTTTGGAACGGCTTTCCGGTCAGGCTGATGGATCCTTCGGAGATCACGTTGTTGACCATAAGATCAGGAGACGCGGCTCGATCGGGAGCATCGGTCGGATGACGGCGCCGTCGGGGGCATTGACTTGATAAGGGAGACTCGATGAGAGTCGATAATGGAGGCTCGATCAGGGGCGGGATGTGGCGCAGAGGCTTGTCGATGGGATGAAGAAACTTTAGGAGGGGAAAAGTGCTGGCGAGATATGTAAATATTAAGGAGGAACCGGGCTTCGCCTTATGCC
>JAISZP010000109.1 GCA_031269135.1 Deltaproteobacteria bacterium
TTCCTTGGACTCGATGTCTAAGGGACGGAGGCAGCCAACCGTCCGGCAAACAACGATTCGAAAACCGAGGTTCCCTATAAGGAAGTTTCGACCTCCGTCTACGGCGATAATAGCTGCGCAGTAAAAGGGCGAGCATAATCAGTTCTCCCCTATGTTCGAATTCTATTAATTCCAACACATGCGCTTTAGTTCCTCCTCTCGTTTTCTCAAGGCGAACTAGGCCACTCCAGTAGTTTTACTGCCTGGATCCAATCTAAATTCCAAAGGCTGGAAATTAGAGTCCTCTGCAACCTATCAACCACTCTGATGGTGAAAGCAATCTGATGGTGAAAGAATGGAGTTTGCGGACTTGAACTCTTCCTCTCGAAAGAAGCATCCTGGCCCTTCTCTCAGTGCATGGCGTCAAACGCTTTTTTCTCTTGTCTAAAACAAAAACTGACGTAATCTATGTTCCTTTTTTTAGAACCTTTACGGGCCCCAATGACGCACCCTTACGGGTATCTCCCCTCGCAATGTCGCTATTCGGCGTTTTGTTCCAGAGTGTTTCGCGCTTGCCATATGCTTGTCTACAACTGGAACTTCAAGGGGTTGGGACTGAGCAAGCTTCCCAACGTTGGTCTTAAACCTAATAACAACCTAGCGGGTTGGATACCGCTTTCCCTGGTCAACCGACTCTTGCGAGCCCCTAGGCTTTAGCCTAGCGGGTAGTTGACTTGCAGCTGTCGTCGTTTGAAAAAAGCGACTTGAATTCCTGCTGGTCGGTCATTTCCAAAAGTTTGCGCGCCAGGTTCTTAAGGTCGGCGGTGTCGGTGAAAGTCAATTTTATTGTGGTTTCTATGTCTTCCAACTGAGGATCAAGCTGTAGTTTAATGGCGCTGGGGAGCTTTAGAGCCTTCAGCGACTGGGCTCTCCTGTCGTTGAGTTCGCTGAGAGATGGAAATCGGCGACGAAGGAGAAAATCCCGCACTTGTTTCTCTCCATTTGGCCCGCCGAGCGCCGACAGCTGCGGGTCTTGCAGTAAATAGTCAACGCTGATGGCTTCAATGCGTCGCAAGTCGTTGAGCCATTCAAGCCACTGCTTGCGGTTTTGGCGGCTGGGAAGGGTTCTGTCGAACAGATCCAGGGCGCTGGAGATTTCAGCTCGAGACCAGTGGCTGAAAGCGGTTATGTTGTCGAGATCCAAGCGACCGGCGGCTAGAGCCAAAAGGCCGTTTTCCGGGAGTTCGACGGCCCTTTCCAGAGCCGACAAGCGCTCTTGTTTCGGAATGTTCAACATTTCCTTGATGGACTCAAGTTCGGATTCCTTGAGGGTGTTTTTAGCCAGATTCCAAGCCAGAGCTTTTTCAGCCTCGTTGTAGCCTCTGCTTAGATTGTCCGTAAAGACCATGAGCATCATCGTGACCATTTCGCAGCTCGGGGCCAGACACGAGACGTAGCGGCGACCGAGCAGGCGTAGAGCCGCAAGCCTACGACCGCCGGAGATGACCATCGCTCGCCCGTCCGGACCTTGGGCGACCCACAATGCATGCAGTAACCCGATGGAGTCTATCGATTTGGCCAGTTCATCGATTGGACGACCTACCGAGAGACGGCAGCTCGTCAATTCATCGGTCGGCACTGAAAAAAAGGGGCCGGGCCAACGTCTGTCGGTATAACCGGACAGGTGCTTAAAGGGCCTTAATGGGGGAATTATGGTTTCCATTTTAGAGCTCGGCTATGGCTTCTATTTCAATTTTGGCGCCGCGAGGCAGAGCGGCGACTTGGACGGTGCTCCTGGCCGGGAAGGCTCCGCTGAAAAAAGTGGCGTAGATTTCGTTGACTTCTTGGAAATCAGCCAAGTCGGTCATGAAGATCCCCACTCGTAAAACTTTATCCAAGGAACTGCCTGCGGCCGAGAGGATGTTCGCGATGTTTGTGAGCGACTGACGAGCCTGCTCAGAAGCTTTTTGGGGCATTTGTCCGGTCGAGGGATCAATGGGGAGTTGCCCGGAGACGTAGACGGTGGGACCAGAGACGATGGCCTGCGAATACGGACCAATGGCCGCTGGAGCAGTATTTGTGGAAATAGAATTTTTCATGATTTCCTCCAAAATGAGTTTAGGAGATGAATTTACATCAATCCGTTCGTCCAAAACGACGTTTTCTGGCTTTAAAATCGTTTAAGGCTGCGAGAAAGTCCGCCTCTCCAAAGTCCGGCCATAGGGTATCGGTAAAAAACAGCTCGGCGTAAGCTAAATGCCACAAAAGAAAATTTGAGATTCGCTTCTCTCCGCCGGTGCGGATCAAAAGGTCCAAATCAGGGAGCTTCGCCGACCACATACGCTCCAAAAGAGAGTGCTGGGTTATTGAATTGGGATCCAATCTCGACTCTTTAGCGTCTATGGCCAGCGTCTTGGCCGCCTGGGTCAATTCAGAGCGGCTTCCGTAGGAAAGGGCCAAGGTCAGCACGAGATCTGTGTTTTTGGAAGTTATTTCCTCGGCTTGCCGAAGAGCCTTCAAGGCCTGCGGCGGCAGACGATCGAGATCGCCCATCGCGACTAAACGCACCCCTGATCTGAGCAGCTCTAAAGTTTCCGAGTCGATGTATTCCACTAATAGGGAAAATAGGTTGTTGACCTCTAAATCCGAGCGCGACCAGTTCTCGGTGGAGAAGGTGTAGAGGGTCAAAAAGCGCACCTTGTGTTTATGAGCGGCCTTTAGGATGACTCTGACCGGTTCGGCGCCCGCTCTGTGACCTTCCGAACGACCCAGGCCTCTGGCCTGAGCCCAGCGGCCGTTGCCGTCCATGATGATGCCCACATGGTTGGGGGAATTATTTTGCTCTGCTGGATCCATAAATTGCGACGTTCTTTCCGAATTGCATTAGTCCAAACTGCATTAGTCCAAATTTGATCGCTCTAAATCGTATCGTCCTTTTGATGCGGAAAACCGTTTAGTTTATGCAAACGGCTTAGTCTATGCAAACCGCTCAGTCTATATAAACCGCTTAGACTATGCAAACCGCTCAGTCTATGCCTAATCTCTTAAAGGTCTCGTGGGTGTAGCGGTTGAACCTGGTCAGCTTGAAGATCGAATTGAGCTGGCTTGGTTTAAGGTGGGCGGTGATCAAAGGATCGGCTTCAAGCAAGGTCCTGAAGTCCCCTTCGCCTTTGGCCGCCGCCATGGCTTTCGCTTGCACCAACGAGTAAGCCTCGACTCGGCTGAGACCGGCCCGACAAAGACTCAGCATCACTTCTTGCGAGTTGTACAGTCCGCGGGTTATCTGGAGATTTTCCATCATGCGCTGAGGATTTACGGACATGTTGGCCACCAAGTACGACAGCCGGCAGATCAAAAAATCCACCAGTATCGTGGCGTCGGGGGCGATGATGCGTTCGGCGGACGAGTGGGAGATGTCCCTCTCGTGCCATAAGACCACGTCTTCCAAGGCCACCTGGGCCAAAGAGCGGACTACTCTGGCCAGTCCCACGATATTTTCGGAAAAGACGGGATTTTTCTTGTGCGGCATGGCTGACGAGCCTTTTTGGTTGAGACTGAAGGCTTCTTCGACTTCTCCGACCTCTGTTCTGGACAGATGCCTTATCTCCACCGCCAACCTTTCGGCTGAGGTGGCGATCAAGGCCAAGACCTGAAAGTACTCGGCATGGATGTCTCTGGGGATGATTTGAGTGCTCACGAGCGTCGGCTTAAGACCGAGTTTTTGCAAGGCGGCTTTCTCCAACGCGGGAGAGAGGGAAGAAGAACTGTAGTTGCCGACGGGGCCGGAGATCTTTCCCACGGAAATCGTTTGAACGGCGTTGTCGAATCGCGCCAGATTGCGCTGAAATTCGGCCAGAAATGAAGCGAGCTTGAGTCCGAACGATATCGGTTCGGCGTGTACTCCGTGACTGCGTCCGATGGTGGGAGTGCTGGAAAATTCGTTGGCTCTTCTGGCTAAGACCTCGGTCAAGACGATCAGGCCTTGCCGGATGAGATTGGAGGCCCTAACCAACCTTAAGGCCAAAGAGGTGTCCAGCACGTCGGAAGAAGTCAGGCCGAAGTGAAAATACCTGGCGGCAGGCCCGACTTTTTCTTCGATGTTGGTGACGAAGGCAATCACATCGTGTTTAACTTCCGATTCAATTTGAGCTATACGTTCCACATCGAAGGCGGCATTATGGAGTATTTCCTCTGCTTCTTTGGCGGGAATCAAACCCATTTCCGCTTGGGTCTTGACTACGGCTAATTCCACCTCGAGCCAGGTGGCGTATTGGTTTTCCAAGGTCCATATGTTGGCCATTCGAGAGCGCTTGTATCTTTCTATCATTTTTCGACTTTTCCTGTTTAGAATTTAGGCGAGCTTGGCAATTAGAGCTCATGAGGGTGAAAGCTTCATCATGTCGTCGCAAAAGAGCCTGAAGCATGAAAATTGAACTAATTCAACCAACCAAAATTGAACTGACCTTAAGATTATGCAAACTTTAAAATTATGCAAGCTTGGTCAAGCAAGTTTGGCGTCTATTGTTTGGGCGATGGTTCCTAAAAGGCTTACCGGCCAGGCCTCGGTTATCGTCACCATGACCAATCTGCCGATCAGCGACGGCGGTCCAAAGAAGTTTATGAGTTTAAGGGTTCGGCTTCTGCCGGTAAGTTGGCCTTGGCGGCGGGCGTGGCCTTCCACTAAGACCTCGAGAGTCTGACCGATGAGGTTTCGGTGAATTGAAAGCGTTATTTCTTTTTGAATGCTCTGAACTATGTCCAAACGACGGGATTTTTCTTCTTCGGATATCTTATCGCCTAGATCTTTAGCTTTGGTCATAGGGCGGTCGCTGTATTTGAAAGAAAAAATGAAGTCGAAGCGGACGGCCTCCAAGAGCGAAACGGTGTCTTCGAAATCTCTTTGGGTTTCTCCGGGAAAACCCACGATGACGTCGGTCGAAAGGGCTATATTGGGGCAAGTCTTCCTTAAGCTGTCGATCAACTCAAGGTATCTCGCCCGGTCGTAACGGCGGCCCATGGCCTTTAAGATGTCGTCTGAACCCGCTTGAACGGGCAGGTGTATGTGCTCGCACAACGGACCCAGGGCGCCGAAGAGATCGACTAATCGGCTTGGAAAATCCTTTGGGTGAGATGTTGTGAACCTAAGACGCTCAAGACCCGCAAGAGAAGAAATTTTAGTCAACAGAGAGACGAAATCCTCTCCGCCCCTGTGACCTTTGCGGCCGTAAGAATTGACGTTTTGACCAAGCAGAGTGATTTCTTTGGCGCCGCAATCTATGAGTTCTTTAGCCTCCGCGATTATTTCCTCTTGAGGCCGACTTATCTCAGGGCCTCTTAAATATGGAACCACGCAGTAAGCGCAGTAGTTGTCGCAGCCCTGCATAATGGTCAGAAAGGCTGAGACGGGGGCCTTATCAGGCTTTGGTTTGGCCTCCATTTGTTTCGATTCGCTTGGCGGTCGATTGACCATCGGTATAGCGGTTCGGGATTGCGATTGACCGCAAAGCACCACCGGGGAGGGATCGGAAGGCAGTCGTTCCAAGACCTCGGGGATTTCCGAGAGCCTTCCGGGTCCAATGACCAAGTTCAACCAAGGGATCTGCTTGATTAAGTCGGCGCCTTCCTGTTCAGCTACGCAGCCGCCCACGCCGATGACAAGACCAGGATTTTTTTTCTTTTGAGCTTTTAATCGGTTTAAGTGGCTGATGACGCGCTGAGCCGCTTTTTCCCGAATCGAGCAGGTGTTGACGAATATGAAGTCGGCTTCTTCGGCGCTGGCCGCCTTTCGCCAGCCGTAGCGGCGCATGATGTTCCATAATTGCGAAGAGTCGTAGACGTTCATCTGACAACCATAGGTCGTTATGAAGACGCGTCTGTCGGTACGTTCATCGATGCGTCCATCGGTGCGTTCATCGATGCGTTCATCGATATATTCATCGCGGTGTAGGAGTTTATCTGTCATTGGATGTATTTGCGTCCGATCAACAAGCCCTGGGCGAACGGGTAACGGGTGGCTCTGACGATCAGACCGGTCAAAACGACGGCGAAGGCCAAGCGAGCGATCAATAGGCCCCAAAGGCTTCCGCCGAAGGCGACGAACACGAGGATGGTGTCCTCCAAAAGCGAGTGGCAAAGGGCCATCAAGGTGACTGAACTGTAGACGTCGGTTTTGGGGACTCTTCCGCTGCGGCTTTCGGCGATGATGAGTCCTCCGCCGTAAGCCAGACCTAAGATCATCCCAAAGATGGTGATCATGGTGGCCTTTATCCCTATGCCTGCTAGTCTCATAAGAGGGCTTAAAATCCTTGAGATGAAGGCTATCAGCCCAATGCGCCTCATGCCCGACATAAGAAAAAGCAAAGCAGTGACGATCCCGAACATTATGACTAGAGACGCCAGCGTATCCAGCGTCCACCGGCCCCAAGGCCCGACCGGGTCGGTGTTTATTCCGGCGATGAAGCCGGCTTGCGATTGACCGATGTCGAAACTCCGGCATATGAAGTCTATTAAGATGCCGTAGACTATGGCCGCGGCGATTCTTAAGGTCGTAGCTCTTAGCGGAGAAACGCCGGCTCCTCGGCAGACTCCGCTTTCGACGGGGAGATTATGAGCGATCAATAGGATAGCGCCCAGTATGGTCGCCTGAGCGACGGTGATCGGCCCGGTGATGGCCAAAACGTTAAAGTAGACCACGATGCCTGTGTAGATGTTGGTGAGCATCGCCGTGACCCAAACCAGGGCCATCTCTTTGGGCAGCCCCATGAGTTCCATTATAGGCTCGAACGGCGACGAGAAATAGCCCACCAAGTCGAACCACATCAAAAGCCTGACGATGATCAAGGCCGGGATGGTCAATTTGATTAAAATGAACCAGGCTTCAAAGGATTGTCGAAAGATCTCTTTCAAATTATTTTGGTCTCAATAACGGCAGTGGAGATCGCGATGTCGATGATGTCGATCCCATTGGGAAAACTCGAAATTCACAATGCGTGAGAAGTTATTAGTTGCTTTATCCGCATTTTTTATATTTTAAAGACACAATTGCAAATTAAAAAACATATTGCATTAAAAAAATATTTATTTTGATGAATAGATTTTTAATGAGAATACATTAATTGGTTTGAGGAGAGAAAAGGCATATATTTTATATGTTAGAAGTCATTTTTAGGTTTCAAAAATCAAGGTGAGCAGAAAGCTTGCTTGCCTGGCATTGTACCATAACAGAGCTGATTCTACAGTTTTTATATAGAGAAAGTCTAGGCAAACTTGCCTGCCCATCGTCAAGTCGGCGAATAAAGCGGTCGGAAAG
>JAISZP010000344.1 GCA_031269135.1 Deltaproteobacteria bacterium
TCGCTAGGGTACATTTTGGTGAAGGCAACAATTTTCTTGATTTTTAACCATTTGACACTTAAACTTAGGATAAATGGGATCAATGCTTTTCCCCATTCCTCAGAAATTATGAGGCCTGCTGAAAAAAACTCCTGCCGCAGATTTTTTTAGGTGCGGGCTTTCATTAGTTGTCGACAAACCCAATTCCATTCGCTTTGATTTGACCAGACTTTGACTAGACTTGATTTGACTAGACTAGACTTGACTAGATTTGATTTGATTTGAGTCGATTCGCCGTTTGGTCTTTCTTGTTTGTTTCTTTCTTGGCAGGCGCGAGCAAACAGGATATTTCAACTGACAAAAAGCGGGAAATGAGAATGTCGAAAACGTTGAGAGCCTCGGAACTCTCGGCTATGAGAACGGCGAGTCTTTTACGGCTTTCAAGTCTATTAAAGCATTCAAGTCTTTTAGGGCCATCAAGTCTAACAAGCCTTTTTTCATCTCTTTCATGGCTTTGTTTGTCGCTCTGTATTGGCTTGTCTTTGTTAGCTTCTCTTTGCTTGCTTCTCTTTGTTCGCCGCTTTTCGAGCCGTCAAAAGTTTTGATTTTTCCGCCCATCAGCTTTAGCTGGATTTTGGCGTAAAATGGCTGTTAGTTACATTTGAGCCGCTAGTCGCTTTTCAACTGTTAGTCGCTTTTGAGCCGTTAGTTACTTTTCGTCTGTTAGTTACGTTCCATCTAGCAAGTACATCTTTCTACATTATGACAGATCAAAAACCTCGCCTTATATTGTCTTTGCCACATTTTCAGCCGGATTCATTATAGTGGCCAATTCTGTACATAAGGAAGACATCTTAAAGAGCATGAGCTCGATCTTGGAGGCCCAAAAAAAGAATAATCGGGCTCGATACGGAGATCTGCGCTCTTTGGCCACCCCGGAGTTTCTGAAAGTTTATAACCTGGCCCCCACGTTGTTGCACTTCAATCACCCAGATCTTCCCGGCTATCTAGACGATCCCGACACTCCCTTCGGCTTGGTTTTTTACGACCACTGGCAAGAGCAGCAGCTTGAGGGTCCGCCTTTCCGCGCCTTGGAAGAGATTGTCGTCGATAAGCCTGTCGTCGAAAGCTTAATATTGATCGGCTCTTCGGGGTCCGTGGGGCATACCGAACGCTCCGATCTCGACTACTGGGTCTGTTACAATCCCAACCGGCTTAACGGGCGGCAGCTGAAACTATTCAAAGAAAAACTTCAACTAATATCCAAGTGGGCCAGCGACGTCCACAGCACTGAAGCCAATTTCTACCCGGTAAACATCGCGGAATTGGCCCAGGGCCGCATCGAGCATAGCTGGGGCAATCAAGCCGAAGGAGAAGTGGCGCCCCACCTTTTGATGGAGGAACTCTATCGAACCATTCTTTTCGTAGCCGGTCGCTATCCGCTTTGGTGCGTCTGGCCCTTGGAACTCGATATCGCCCAGTATCTTCAAATGGCTAAATCTTTAGCCCCGCTCGACTGGAACGGCGCTGCGCCTCAATACGTGGACCTCGGCTTCCCAACGAAAGCGGAACCTCAGGAATACTTGGCCTCGGCGATGTGGTTGGCCTACAAATCGGAGGCGGACCCCTTCAAAGGCATCCTAAAAGTCATTCCGATTCTGCAGGCGATCGTGACGGATTTTCAGAGTCCTCTGTTGTGCGACTTGGTCAAAGCCAATATAATCAACAACCCTTCCACTGTTTTTGCGGTGGACCCCTACATCATAACCATCGACACCGTGATAGAATTCGGCTCCAAAAACCTAAGTCCGGAACATTTGGAACTGTTGCGGACGGCGGCGGTTCTTAAGGTGCTGGGCTTGACGGGCAGTTCCAGCCCGACTCAAAGCTCAAGGAGCGTTATCAGTCCCTCGAAACTGAGGGTCTTGACCAAGTGGCTCCAAGACTGGGGCTGGGCGACTGAACGGCTAGGACATTTGGCTTCTTACGACAGTTGGACGGAACGTGAACGCTTAAGGCTCGGAAGCGACATATTGATGATGCTTTTAGGCGTCTATATGCGCATTTCCAGCCACCTGATGAACCGTTTTCCGGGGCAGGTGAACGCTCAAGACGAAGAGCTCTCTCCTTTCGCGGCTAAAATTCTAGGCCGTCAAAGAGGTCTGGAAGATACCGTCGATCTTCTTCCTTCGGAACTTCACCGTCAAAGCCTCTCGAAACGAATGGTCTTCCAGCAGGACATCTTGACGGGCATGTGGTATATATACAATATGGCCGACGCGGATCAATCGGCCGATTTGACGTCTCCTCTCGAAAACGAAGAAAGAGCGGTCATCTTTGAATCCGAACGAGTAGCCAAAGCCGCCGCTTGGCTCGTCAGAAACAAACTCTTTTCCGAAGATCTGGAACTGACGGTGACTGATTCGTTCGACATCACCACCGAGATGCTCAAGAGCTACCTTATCGCTCTGAAAAAAAACTTTCCTCCGGTTGAGTTCCATAACTTAGAGACGGACACCATCTGGCAGGTCGGCGCTAAAGGGGCCGTCTTGGTCGCCTTTAACCTGGAAGACCCCAATGAAACAAAAATAAGAACTCTTGACGTCATCTATCAAACCGGCTGGGGGGAGATGCGGCATCAATGGAAGAATTTAGCCCACCTTACGATCGAGGCTGATAAATTTATGGATTTAGGCACTATGCTTTTTGAAGGCTGCGGCGTTCTTTCGGTCGAATCGTTAGTTTTGCTTCCGGAACAGGCTGTCGCCTTCAATCGCGCTTTCGGCAATCTGAAAGCCGCTCTGATGTCGCATATCAGACCTCGTCACCAATCCAAGATTTCTAAAAGTCTCATCGATCTTTAAATATTATTGGTCTTTGAATCTCACGGATTTTTGAAGACTCATCGAATCTTGAATCTCATGGATTTTTAAAGACTTATAGAGTCTTGAATCTCATCGATCTTTAAAGTCTAATATTTCCCGCCCACAGTTCATTTAAGTTTTTTGGGCCACCCTTATCGCACCTTTAGGACGCTGATTTTATGACCATAATATGTTCAGGGTCGCTGGCTAGATCG
>JAISZP010000350.1 GCA_031269135.1 Deltaproteobacteria bacterium
GCGAGAAAATACTTGGTTCGCTCATACCCGAACATCGTCTTTCTTGACCAAACAGGCCAACCGATCACGTTTCTTCCCGGAGCCGTTCAGAGCGATATATTCATCACGCTTCTAAACTACATAACATCGAAATCTTATCTGGACAAAGATTTCAGCGAATATATCGACGGTTGACGCATAATTTCAGCAACCTCCTTAGATAGGTCGATCTTGTATTTTTCATGAAAAAACTACTGACGGCATCCGTATTGCTCATATTATTGGCGACGCTCTCGCCGGCTCAAGCCGCCGCTTCCCCAGCCGACGATCTTATGGCCTTCTGGAAACCGCGCGGACTGGTTCCCGTAGGCTACGGAGAAGCCATAACCAAAGCTGCGGCTGACGATAAATATATTATACTTTATTTTTGGACAAGCTGGTGCGGCAACTGCGAATATTTCAGCAACACTGTTCTAATTGATGAGAATATAGTGGATTCCATCAATGAAGATTTTTATTTCGTTTTGGTTGATGCTGATGTTGAACGAGTATTGACTAGAAAATACAAAGTTCGAGCAGTGCCGACCATGGTTTTTTTAGATCGAGCTGGGGATCCGGCCGCCGTCCTGCCTGGAGTTTTCGACCCCCCCGATCTCGCGTTGATTTTCGGCTATGTCAGTTCAGGAGCCTACATAGAGCTTGAGTTCGATCAATACTTGAAAAAGATCGCCGACCAAACTTCCGCCGCTCCTGCTGCTGAAGATCTTGATGAGACCGATGAAATAGCGGAAAATGTCTCTTCCGCCGAGACGAACGTTTTAATGGCCGATAGCCGAGAATTTTTAAGCTCATTTGGCTTGCAGGCGACTAAGTCAATAGTTCCTTTTTATTTTACGGCTTTGCTGACGCTCCTTTGACGAGTCTCCATCGACGAACGTTGATTGACGCGCTTTACGTGATGCGCTTTAAGCGACGAGCTTTAAGTGAAGCGCTTCAAAGGCTTTTAAAGAATTTAAAGACTTTGAAAGAATTTAAAGGCTTTTAAGGAATTTAAAGACTTTGAAGGAATTTGACGGTTTTGCGACTGTGAATAATGGCTTAGAATCAGTATCGGCTTTGCGACTGTGATTAGAGATTATCTTAAGCACTCAATTCTAAATAATTTATAAATTATTCATATTTTTCTGGAGCTTAAAATGATAAATTTCAATAAAATAAGTAAACTATTTCTTGTCATAGCTCTAACATACTTATTAGCCGCTTGTAGTCCCGTAATCGGCACAGGCCGCTCCCAACTAAATCTCGTCAGCGACGCCGAAATCAATGAAATGGCGGCCGCTCAGTACTCTGAACTCCTGAAAGAAAGCCATCTATCCAGCGACCGCAAGAAATCCAGTTTGATCAAGAAGGTCGGGGCCCGCATATCTCAAGCGGCGAAGAGAATGATGGACGAATATGGCCGCAGCCAAGAAATCGATAACTTCAAATGGGAATTCAACCTAATCGATTCCGAAGAAGTCAACGCCTTTTGCATGCCTGGAGGAAAAGTCGCCTTTTACACTGGAATCCTGGACGTTTGCGAAAGCGAAGCTGGGATAGCGGCCGTCATGGGCCATGAAGTCGCCCACGCTTTGGCCAGGCACGGAAATGAGCGAGTCAGCCAACAGATGATGGCCGGCTTGGGAGGCAATCTGTTGAACATCGGCCTTCAGCTGGGAGGAGTCTCCACGGGGACCTATGAACTCGCCATGACGGCTTTCACCTTAGGCGCTCAATATGGGGTCTTGCTGCCCTACTCCAGAGCTCACGAAAGCGAAGCCGACCGGCTGGGAATGGTGCTGATGTCCATGGCCGGCTACGACCCCCAAGAGGCGATCGATCTGTGGGTGCGCATGGGCAAACTCTCCGACCGAGGAGGCGTACCCTATTTTCTCTCCACTCACCCCTCCGACTCGCAGCGCATCAAAAATTTAGAAAAGTACCTCCCCGATGCTAAGGCCAAGTTTACGGCCTATACAGGCAAATGACCAAAATAGGCAACAATCAAGCGGGACTTTGAAAGGACCTTCCATGTCGAATTTGTGGTTTAATTACAAAAAATCCAGCGTATTTCGTTTATTCGCCTTCATTATATTAGCGACTGTCGTCTTGGCCTCCGGCTGCACTTCCCAAGTCAGGCAGACGGTCAAACGCCCATTCATCGATGAGCCGGTCAGCGTAGAGACGATCTTCGGAGAGGCCACCATAGGCGATGACCGTTCAGAGCAAGCCATAGCCGACATCAAGGTCCCGGATTTGCCGCACGAGGGCGCTCTGACTTTAGACGAGTGTCTGGCCTTGGCCAGGAAGGTGAGTCCTGCCCTCGACACCGCCGACCAAGCTTATTTGGGAGCCATGTGGTCACGTTGGCAAGCCATCACGGCTTTTCTCCCCACCACTTCGGTCAGTTACGGCGTCTCCCGCCAAGACGATCCCCTCAGCGCGACCTCAGGCCGCGATCTATATTCCTGGGGAACCCAGGTCAGCCAGCCGATCTTCACCGGCGGACGCAACTTGACCACTTACCTTTTAAGCCAATTGGGCTTGGAAGCCGCCGACATCCAAAAAGCCCAGGCCAAAGAGGAACTGTTGTTGGCCGTCAAACAGGCCTTCTTCAGCATCTTGGCCTCCGAAAAGGCTTTAGCCGTGGCTAAGACGGCGGTCATCAACCTTTCCAGTCACCTAAACGTCGCCAGAAACTTTTACGACGTCGACATGGTTCCGCAAAGCCAAGTGCTTGAGGCTGAAGTTGAACTGGCCAAGGCCCAGCAAGAAGAGACCAATCAGAACAGAAACTTGATTGTGAACACTGCCCGCCTAAACATTCTCCTAAGACGCGCCGTCGATTTTCCGATAAAGATCAAAGACGAACTTCAACACCCCCGCTTTCCGCTGACGTTGGAGGAGTGCCTGAGGATAAGCCTTCGCTTCAACCCTGAGATGCGTCTAGGCCGCAATCAAGTGGAATCCGGGGCTAAGAACGTGGATCTGGCCAAAGCCGACCTGTATCCTCAAATCCTGGTCACTTACAACAACAATTCGAGCGGCAACACCGCCCGCGCCCACGGCGGGTGGGGACCGGACGCCTCGTCTTGGAACATCGCGGCGGTCGCCAGCTTCAACATCTGGGAATGGGGGCGCACGCAAGCAAACGTCGAAAAGAGCAAGGTCGAACTCAACCAAGCCATCAACAGCTTGACCAGCCTTGAAGACAACACCAAACTTGAGCTGACCACCAACTATCAAAATTTAGTCTCGGCCGGCCGTAATATTTCGGTGGCGGCCAAAGCCGTCGAGGCGGCTGCGGAAGACTTGAGAATGGTCAGCGAGCGCTACCAAGAGCAAGTCGCCACCAACACGGACGTTCTGGACGCTCAGACCCGCTACAGCGAAGCGCAGTACGAGTACTTTCAGTCTCTGTATAACTACAATCTGTCTTGGGCCGCCATCGAGCGGACTATGGGAAGGCGTGTGACCCCAGCCGGATTGGTCGAAGAACCGACAAATTCCTCATCAGTCGAAGAACCGACGAATCCTCAATGATTAGCCGTCTAATCCATTTGGACGATGAAGGCGCGTCGATCGGCAAGACGTAAGCCTTCATCGCTTGTCGCCAGGCCTTCGCCTGCGTAAGGCGCCGCCTCGAAGTCATGAAATGCGGGACCATATTTCGGTGACAGATATGATACGCAAAGTTTTTCTGGTCGACACGCTTGTCGACGGACCATTTTCAGGATCGCAAACAACGGTCGTCTTTCTGGAATCGCCCCTAGACAAATTCAAGATGCTCTCGCTTGCCAACGAACTTGGAACGAGCCAGACGGTTTTCGTCTATTACCATGGACAAGCCTATTTGCTGAGGTACTTCGTCCGAACCCAAGAAATAACTCTGAGCACCCACTGTTGCCATGCGGTCGCTCACTTGATATTCGAATTGGGCATGCATCCTCCTGGGGAAAAACTGCTGTTTCTAACCCAGGAGGGAGAGATAACCGCAGCCAGAATCCCTCCTGATTTAATCTCAGTCACCCTTCCAGCCCAAAATATCACTAAGCTCGACCAGGCGAAAATCGAGCTCTACAGCTCAATTTTGTCCCTAAACCCTAAAACGGTGATATGGGGAGCCTTAGCGCCGTCAAGGACTGTGGTCTTGGCTGTCGATGCTTCCGTCCAGCTCAGAAAGCTCAATGTCGACAATCTGAAATTGGCCGACAGCGGAGCTATGGCCCTAGCCGTGACCAAGCAAGATACAGGTGCGGCCGACTACGCGCTGCGCTGTTTCACTTCGATCCCAAATCTTCCTGAGCAGTCGATCAGCGCCGGTCTTCAACGCTCCCTTGCTCCGCACTGGGGACGACTTTTAAACAAAAAGGCGCTGCAGGCCAAACAGCTCTCTCCACGTGGCGGCCTTATTGAACTTGACGTCTCCATCCCCAACCAAATCGTCATTACCGGGAGATCCAAAACAGTCTTAAGAAGCGATCTTGTTCTGGAAATGATAGGGGATATCCCAGTCACCGTGGTTGGACAGTGATCGGCCTTTCGGAGTTTTTTAAGCCGAAACGTCTTTTCTAAGGCATAACGTCTTTTCTAAGGCATAACGCCTTTTCTAAAGCAAAACATCTATTCTAAGGCAAAACGTCTATTCTAAAGCAAAACGTCTTTTCTAAGGCATAACATCTATTCTAAAACAAAACGTCTTTTCTAAGGCAAAACATCGACTACCATGAATTTACCTTCAATCGCAGCTTAAGTTTGAAAGTTGCCGGACAAAACACGCCTCAGCCTTGTATTTGAGCCATAATCCGCCGTTTGCGACGGCTGCTTATGGCTGCTTTTTTTGAGGTCTTAAATCGACGTCGATTTCTCGCCGTATCAGACGGCGCCGGCCCCGACCTTTTTCGGGAAGTTTTCATTAAGGACGTCGAAAATCAAGCGGTCGTCGTAGTCCT
>JAISZP010000011.1 GCA_031269135.1 Deltaproteobacteria bacterium
TAGCCTTGTTGAGGACAACGAGCTTGTTTTCCCGTCGTTTGTTTTCGTCAAGTTCCTTATTAGATAAGTCCGGACAATCCAAATCAAAACAAAAACAAAATCAACATAAACATAGATATTCAACTTCAAGCCTAGTGAAATGGCGATTTTAAATTTCAAAGTGATTTATTTTTTTTGCATGCTATCGGCGGCATTACCTCTAACAGTTAAACATTTATTAACCGATGAGTCCACTACGTGCGAATTGCACAAACGGCGAGTTTCCCATTTTGGCCTCGACGACGCTACGAACTAGCTTGAAGAAGACGTGAAGATCGCGTCGAAGGGAAACGATTCTTCCCTAGCTAGACTTTGCGCCGCTGAAGGGAAGCAATAGTAACTGCAAAAGATGAAATCACATTTTTTTAAAACTAAAAACCTTCTGCGACAAGGGGCTTTTAGCTCAATATTTCATTTATTTTGATTTTATTTTTGTCGTGATATGGGGCGACAATCCTTGCTTATATCTCGCCAAAGCCAAAGGCTTGAAAAAGGTGGATTTTTCAGCTAAAGTCTGGCCGGAGACCAGCCCCAAAGCGGCTTATGCTCGTTGGACCGTCATGCGAGGAAAAGCCGACAAAACCGACCGCCCTCAGGGGGTGCTGATTTCCGATGCCCAGTGCATGGCCGAGGTGCTGGATGAAGACTTGGCCTACCTGCTTTTGCGGGCCAAAGACCGGGTTAGGCAAAAAATGG
The DNA here is from genome assembly GCA_031269135.1 of Deltaproteobacteria bacterium. Taxonomy (GTDB): domain Bacteria; phylum Desulfobacterota; class Desulfarculia; order Adiutricales; family Adiutricaceae; genus JAISZP01. The sequence continues at coordinate 736 of JAISZP010000011.1, forward strand.
AGAGGGAAAAAGAAACGGTGATTGAGGCGGAAAGCTCCGAGGGGCCAGAAATGGACGCCAAAACAAAAGCGGCAGTCCGGAAAGCAATCAAGCAGCGCTGACGCGCCTCCCGTCGATCACGCAAAAGCCCCTCCGCCAGATTGGACGGAGGGGCTTTTCATTTGCGGGGGCCCGGGGCCTCGCCTATTTGGGTTTCGACCTTCTATGGTCGCGCTACAGGCGCTTGGTGGCCGCTTTGTACACTTCCGATTTATCCCGACGACCGATGGCGATGACCGTGACGAAGACATTATCCCGGTCCACTCGATAGACCAGGCGGCAACCAGCTTTAAGCAGCTTGATCTTGTAGCAGTTGGGCATATCGGACAAGGCCGCCGAGGGAATATCAGGCTGCTCCAGGCGTTGACGCAGCTTCTTTTTCAATTGCTCCTGGACGATTTTATCCAAGGCATGCCATTCTTTCAGGGCCAGTTCGTGAAAACGCAGTTTAAAGGGCATCGATGTCCACTTCCACGAAAGGGCCGCCCGCCCGCTCCTTCACTTTCTGCATGTCTTCCAAGTCCTCCAGCCGGGCTCGCAGCCGTTCATAGTGGGCCGCCGACAAAAGATAGGCCTCCGGCTTGTTGTGGTTCAGGATGGCCACGGGGTCATCCTCAGCCTGGCTCAACAAGGCCGCGAAATTGCGCTTCAGCTCAGTGACGCTGGCGGTTTTAGCGGCGTAAATGGTATTCATAGGCCCTCCCATCGCCTTTTATAAGGCATTATTCAGCACTAAAAATAGCACTAAAAAATGATTTCGTCAATTTGCTGCGCTGATATTGCAAGGCGAGAACATTTTAAATGCTTTGAAATTGGCTCAATGTATGCTTGGCGTATTTAGAGTTCATGGCGACCATTCGTTGTTTCCGTCTGATACCGGCCTTTTTGCTGGTATCCTTTTTCAGGACATTTATGCTTAAGCGTCGCATGACTGCAAAAAATTCCGCTCCGTTGTCGCGTCGGATGGGGCGCTCATCTTCCCTGAAGGCTATGTCCCGACTCCATGCAGGCTGTTTTCGACTGTCCAGTGCGTTCTCGCCGCATTAAAAGCCTCTCGGGCATTTACCTTTAAACTGCTTATGCAATAACGAGTCTCCTTCGAAGTCTCACCGCCGATTATTTCGACCTGCGCAATTGGTATGTCTAGGCCGCCTTCTTCTTAATAGACCAGTTTAAAAGAAATGGTTTTATTGTGCAGAAATCAAGATATCTTGATTTCAGCCGGAATCAGTACATCAAGCATGGCAAGTTGTCTAAAGGCGAAAACGTGCACGCGGTCATCCTCGTTCGAATATGTAAAGCGACGGAATGCGATGCAGACGACGTCATGGAAATCTATAAAGAAGACATGTAGAATGCGCTATGTTAAATACAATCATCGAATATACGGATAAATATATATCCTCAAAACCGAAAGCCGAACGCAAGAGTCTTGGCCAATTTTTCACGTCGAAAGAAACGGCCCGTTTCATGGCGAGTCTGTTCAATATTCCTTCCCAAAGCATAATCCGCATACTTGACCCGGGCGCCGGTTCCGGAATACTGTCGGCGGCGCTTATTGAAAGGATGGAACAACAAGCGGCCAAACCAGAAAGTCGAACTCGTTTGCTTTGAGACGAATAAGGATATTTTGCCGTTGTTGCGGGCTAACCTCGAACTTGTCGAAGGCGCTTTGCAATTATCTTTGAACATCCACATCATTGACGAAAACTACATTCTATCGCAGTCAAACGACTTTTCCAACAATCCGTCGGCTTGCTCCAATCCTATGAAATACGATATGGTCATCGCCAATCCTCCTTATTTCAAGCTCTCCAAAGAAGCTCCGGAGGCGGCGTCGATGAGGTCGGTCTGTTTTGGGGCGCCGAATATATACTTTTTATTCGCGGCGATGAGCCTGTTTAACTTGCGCCATGAAGGCGAGATGGTTTACGTCATGCCGCGCTCGTGGACTTCCGGCGCATATTTTTCGAGCTTTCGCAATTACTTTTTAAGCCAAGGCCGTCTATCGGACATTCATTTATTCGACAGCCGAGACAAGGTGTTCGATAAAGAGAGCGTCTTGCAAGAGACTATGATCGTCAAGCTTATCAAGACGCAAACCTCCCCCCGAAGCATTGACGTGAGTTCTTCCGTCGATTCGCATGACTTGGGTCGAAATGCGCTGCTGACTGTTCCTTATGACGTCGTCGTTTCCGGCAGGGATAATTATGTTTATCTTGTCCGAACGCAGGAAGAAATCGACGTCGTCAAGAGCGTCAACTCCATTGGAAATCCTATGCCAAGCATCGGCTTAAAGATGAAAACCGGCTTGACGGTAGATTTCAGAAACCGCGAACTATTGCGGAACTCGACAGGAGATCGTATCGTTCCTTTGTTTTATGCCCAGCATATTAAAGATGGGCAAGTCGTTTTTCCGATAGGGAAAGAAAACGAGTATATGACCGACGAGTCGCCGGGCAGGCTTCAATTAAATAAGAATTATTTGTTCGTCAAGCGCTTCACATCGAAGGAAGAGCGCCGCCGTTTGCAATGTGGAGTCTACCTTGCTCGGCGATTCCCTGAGTTCAAAAAAATCAGTACGCAAAACAAAATCAATTTCATCGATACGATTGACGGTCCAGAAATGTCGGAAGAACTGGTTTATGGGTTATACGCCATCTTCAACTCGTCGCTGTACGACATGTATTATCGCATTCTGAACGGTTCGACTCAGGTGAACGCCACAGAGATGAACGCTGTTGCTGTTCCGACGAGGCATGAAATCGAGCGGCTCGGTCGGAAAATGATGTCTTCAAAAGATTTCACGACGGCATTTTGCGATAAACTTTTAGAGGGGATCGTCAATGGCTGAACTGGATGACGCAGGGAGCATTCTCTCATCTCTCGAAATGCCGTCTGCTCAACGGAGTGATGTTTGCTGTCACGCGCTTGTCGCTATTGCGGGAGTCGGCGAAAATGATAGCTGGGCTGATGCGACCAACAATTGGATTCGGATTCACGATATCATCCAATCGGCAAGCGAGAACTATGGCGTTCGGCATGCTGAAAACAGCGGAGAAACCATCAGGAAACAGGCTTTGCTCCATCAAAAAGCCTGAAGTTATGGAGGACGGCGTTACTATTGGTTTAGCGATAGTAGGCGTTGACGCTTCTATCGTCGGAATCGCATGGGTCGCTTTCGCTGATTTCCTGAAAGACCGGCAAGCACGGATGGGGCGACAATCCTTGCTTATCTCTCAAATCTCTTGACAAACACCATACCTTTGGAGTAATATTCCAAAGCTTGCTGGTCCTAGCTTCATGCTCGCTAGGGCTAGCTTTATGCTCAGCGACAAGCTAAAGATATTTTCCGCCTTACGGCTTTCGCCGAAAGTCGATCCAGATCGCCAACGATATATTTTTTTTGGAGTCCCCATGCCTAAGATGAAAACCAACCGAGCCGCAGCTAAACGTTTCAGATCGACTGGAACCGGAAAAGTCCGACGCTACAAAGCTTATGCGAGGCATATCTTGACAAGCAAGACCACCAAGCAAAAACGCAACCTTCGCAGTGCGGCGACGGTGGACAGCACCAACCTAAAATCGATCAAGAAACTTCTGCCTTACATCGGCATTTAATCGGTCATTCCTTTAAAGGAAGCCTCTTCGATATTTTGGATATACAGTCCTTGCAGTTCAATCGCGACTCTTCGGGGCTTCCCGCAGGACTGGGGATTTTAAGGAGATTATTATGCGCATCAAAGGCGGCCTGCAAACCAAAAAGCGCCACAAAAAATATCTGTCAATGGCCAAGGGCTATCGCGCCGGTCGTCGTACACTGTATCGTAGCGCCCGTGAAGGCGTGGAAAGAGCTCTATGTTTCGCCTTTCGGGATCGCAAAGCCCGCAAGCGTGAAATGCGCGCCTTGTGGATAACTCGCATCAGCGCGGCAGCCAAAGAAATCGGACTTTCTTATTCCAAGCTGATCGGCCAACTCAAAGACGCTAAGGTGGAGATTAACCGCAAGATGCTCTCTGAACTGGCCATCGCCGACCCCCAGGGCTTTGCTGGATTGGTGCAGTCTCTCCAGCGCACTGAGGGCTAATCAGCGGCATCGGCCGATGGCCGAAATCATTCCAATAAAAGCGAGTTCTTCTCCACAGCTTGTCCGCGCTCGAAGTTTGTCCTTGCTCAAAGCTTGTCCTTGCTCCGAGCTTGAAAATCGCTCAAAGCTTGAAAATCTCTCAGAACTTGAAAATCTCTCAGAGCTTGGAATCTACTTTTAACATAACGTCAAAAAGCCGCCTGGCATCCTTTGCGGGCGGCTTTTTCTTTAAGGTCGGCGTCGAAATCTAATTTAGGGTGCAACATGAGCGATCTTCTAGAAACTATCGAAGAAACCAGACAAAAAGCTCTTAAAGCCATTGAGCAGGCGTCCACCCCCTCCGAGTTGGAACAGATCCGCATTGAATTTCTGGGGACCAAAGGCCGTATGCTGGAACTTACCAGGTCTTTAGGAACCTTGCCGAAAGAGCTTCGGCCCAAGGCGGGACAAGCCGCCAACAAAGCTCAAAACGAAATAACCAAAGCTCACCGGGAAGCGTTGGTCGCCGTAAAAAAGAGCGAAGCCATAGCTAATCGACTGGACGTCACCCTCCCTGGACGTCGCCCCGCCGTCGGCCACACTCATCTATTGAACCAGACTTTGACGGAAATCTGTCAGATCTTCGAACACCTCGGCTTCAGCATAGTCGAAGGGCCTGAAGTGGAGACGGATTACTACAACTTTGAGGCTTTAAATTTTCCGGCCGACCACCCCTCCCGCGACATGCAGGAAACCCTGTTTGTGGGCGACAAACTGCTGTTGAGGACCCACACCTCGCCTGTCCAGATAAGGACCATGGAGAAATCCCCTCCTCCGGTCTGGGTGGTGGCCCCGGGGAAAACTTACCGCCGAGACGACGACGTGACCCATTCGCCTATGTTTCATCAGGTCGAGGGGTTGGTGGTCGACAAAGGCATCACTATGAGCGATCTCAAGGGTGTGCTCTCGGCCTTCGCCGCGCACTTCTTTTCGCCGAACACCAAGATCCGCCTTCGCCCAAGCTTTTTCCCTTTCACCGAGCCTTCCGCCGAGGTCGACATCGCCTGCGTCTTATGCGGAGGGAAAGGGTGCCGACTCTGCAAATCGAGCGGTTGGTTGGAACTGCTTGGAAGCGGCATGGTCGACCCCGCTCTTTATGACTTTGTGGGCTACGATCCGGAGAAGATCAGCGGATTCGCGTTCGGCATGGGCGTCGACAGAGCCGCTATGCTGAAATACGGCTTATCGAACATACGCCATCTCTACGAAGGCGATCTTAGGTTTTTGAGGCAGTTTTGAAATCATCGTCGCGCTCCCGCGCCTGAAAGCGCAAGGACGCGCCTTTTCTTAAACGACCGCCTCGGCTCCAAATTTTGAAGGCTCTTTTATGCAGGCGGCTGAAACGATTCGCCCTTTTGTGCTATAATCATCGAAAAAACGACTGACGGCCTTCGACTTGGCCGACGTTTCGGCGTCGGCATAAGCTTTCCGAAAGCATTAATTTAAGTTTCGCATCTCTTTAAGTAAATTATCTTAATCTTATCTTATCTTATCTTTTCTTCGTCTAGTTCGCTTCGTAGGCGCACCTATTTTCGGCTACGCCCAAAAGGTCGGTTTTTATCCGCCATCCGCCCCTCCTTTCGGCTGGGCTTGAGACCAGAGTGGTGTTTCTCCCCCATGCGCACGTTTTATTCCATCATCTATACAGTCGCCTTCTGTCTGGCCGCCCCATACTGGCTTATCCGAGGGCTATTCAACCTGACGTACCTCAAAAATCTCCGCCGCCGCTTCATCGGTCCCGGACGCATATTGCCGAAACGGCAGGGCCATCCCAGAATATGGGTCTGGGCTTTAAGCCTCGGCGAAGTGCTGTCGGCCAGAGAACTCGTCAGGGAATTAGACGGCGCCGGCGCCGACGTGGTGGTGACCGCCACCACTCTATCGGGCCTGGCGACCGCCAGAGCCACCTGGCCGAAACTTCCGATCTTTCCTTCCCCGCTGGATTTTAAATTATCCACTCGCCGCTTTTTGGATCTCGTCGAACCAGACATGCTGATCTTGATTGAAACCGACATCTGGCCGGGGATACTGCTGCAGATGAAAAGTCGAAACCTTCCTAAAGTCTTGGTTTCAGCCAGAGTCTCCCCACGCTCATTCAAAAACTACCACCGGATCCGCTTTTTTTGGAGCAAAGTCTTAAGGCTCTTTGATCGCATCGGCGTACAGACCAAAGAAGACAAGGATTTATTCATCACCCTGGGCGCCTCGCCCGAGGCTGTAGGAGTCACTGGAAACCTCAAGTTCGACCAACCGCCCGTCGAAGACGGTCCCAAGGCCAGAGAAAGCATCTTGGAAGAGACCGGGTGGCCCGACGGGCGCTGGTTGGTGGCCGGAAGCACCCACATGGGCGAAGAGACCATCATCATGAACAGTTTTTTGGATCTCTGGCCAAAACACCCGGAACTGCGGCTCTTGATAGCCCCCAGAGACCGCCATAAATTTGGATTGACCTGGAGAATAATCAGAGAGATGTTTCCGCATGACTGCGCCCAAAGAAGCTCTCCGTCGCCGACCGACTCGGGGGCCAGGGTGTTTTTGTTGGATACCTTGGGAGAGCTGGCGCGTTTCTATAACCTGGCCGACATAGCCTTAGTCGGCAAAAGCTGGCCGGCCACGCACGAAGGCGGAGGCCATAACCCGTTGGAGCCAGCCGCCAGAGGCAAAGCCGTCATAGCGGGACCAAGCGTGTCGAACTTCAAATGGATGTACAACGCTCTGGTGCAAGCCGGCGGCGCCCGTTTGGTCGGCAAAGAGGAATTGACGGCGGCCCTCGACGCCCTTCTGAGTGCGCCAGGACTTGCCCAGCAGATGGGGCAAAACGGACGGGACTTTGTCCTCGCCCACCACGGAGCGGTCAAAGACACCTTGAAATTCGTATCCCCGCCGCTGCCCGGCGCGTGACCTTCTCAAATATGCCTTATCAGACATACCTTATCGGGCGCACCTCATCAGACATGCCTTGTCAGGCGAACTTGCATAAATGTTCTTAAGCTCAATCATCCCCGCCTCCCCGGTCGCCGCTCTAAAACCCCTCGGGCGCCTTTGGGGCTGGCTTATGAAGCTAAGGCGCGAAGCCTACGAGTCGGGTCTTTTTCGCTCCACAAGAGTCTCGCGCCCGGTGATATCGATAGGAAACATCACCATGGGCGGAAACGGCAAAACTCCCATGTGCATATATTTAGCCCAGACTCTTATCGAGCGGGGCTATAGGGTCGCAATTCTGTCGAGAGGGTACGGTCGAAAAAAAGCGCCCGGAAAAAAAGATCCGGTCACGGTTTCTCTTGGGGAAAAACTCTTGACGAGCGCGCTTCGGAGCGGCGACGAGCCAGCTCTGATGGCTTCAAAAACCAAAGCCATAGTCGTTTGCGCGAGCAAGCGCGCGCTGGCCGCCCAAGCCGCGATCGCTCACGGAGCTCAAATCCTTATTTTAGATGACGGCTTCCAGCACCTGCCGCTCCACCGCGACCTTGAAATCCTGATGCTCAGAACCCGGCAGCCTTTCGGAAACAATCTGGTCGTCCCAGCCGGGCCTTTAAGAGAAAACTTCGCCGAGCACCATAGGGCCCAGGCTTTAGTGGCGGTAGGCGAAGAACTTACGGAAGAAATAAAAACCATTGCTGGAGGGCGCCCGCTTTTTCTGGCCCATATCCAGCCCACCGGACTTCAGGACGTTTCGGCAGGCCCCCTGCTGCCTCTAGACCACCTCAAAGGCGAAGCCATAGCCGCCTTTTGCGGACTGGCCAGACCAAACGCCTTCTACGAAACTCTCCGCTCCATCGGCTTAGAACCAAGAGACCATCTCTCCTTTCCCGACCATACCCCTTATGGTCCGAAGCAAATCTCGCTTTTAAGGCGTCTTTTGACTTCCACCAACGCCAGGCTTCTTTTGACGACCTCCAAAGATGCGGTGAAACTCCCCAAATCCCTCCCTTTTACGGTCTTGACTTTAGAAACCAAGATGGTCGTCGAGCGCGGCGACGGCTTCATCAATTATGTCTTGGAGCGGTGCGGGCCATTCGCCCCCGATTTCAAGACGAATAAGACCGGATTTTTGCAGTGAACGACGCTTCTTCGTCAGGGCCCAACAAACCCATCTTGATTAGAGGCTTGAACTGGCTAGGCGACGCCGTGATGAGCCTTCCCGCCTTAGAGGCTCTCGGCCGATTCGAAAAGGAGCGGCCTGTGTGGGTGATCGCAAGGACGGGAGCCGCCGCCGCCTACCGCCACCACCATGGAGTCGAAAGAGTCATAACGGAAGAGCGCTCTTTAAAAGGCCGAATGAAGCTCGCATCGATCCTGCGCTCCCAAGATTTCTCAAGGGCTTTCATTTTTCCGAACTCCTTTTCCTCGGCCCTGACGGCTTTTCTTGGAAGGGTTCCGGACCGCCTCGGCTACAGACGAAACCTCCGCAGCGCCATCCTGAGCAAGTCTTTGAAAATGAAGCCCTGCGACTTTTACAGCCATCAGAGTTTTCACTTTCTGAACCTTATCGAAGCCGCGTACGGCCAAGCCCCTTTCATCAGACCAAAGCTCGCCGCGCCGCCGCTTGACCCACAGCTCGCCCTTCCCGACGGCTTTAAATTGGCCCTGGCGCCGGGCGCAGCTTACGGCGGCGCCAAACAGTGGCCGGCTGAGCGCTTTGCCGACAGCGCCCTTTTAATCCTCTCCGAACTTAAAGGAACCGCCGTCATCTTAGGAGGGCCGTCTGAAATGGCGGCGGCGGCCAAGGTCGAAGAACGCCTAAAAAACCGCGTTCCTCTATTGAACCTCGCCGGCCGCACTAACCTCGACCAAGCGGCGGCGGCGCTCGCCGGCTGCGATTTGACGCTCTCCAACGACTCGGGCTTGATGCACCTGTCGGGGGCTTTAGACGTCCCGGTCGTGGCCGCCTTCGGCCCGACCAACCCGTTATCGACCTCGCCGCTGGCCCGGCTTTGGTCCATCGTCAGAAAGCCGGTCGAGTGCTCTCCCTGCCTGCTTAGACAGTGCCCTAAAGCTCAAAGGATCTGCTTTGACGGAGTCACGCCTCAGTTGATGGCTCAAGAGGCTTTTAGGCTTCTATCCAAACCGGTGAAAGCCGCCGGGGCGCTCTTTTGGAAGCCGAATCAAGCGCATCCGCGGCTGCTGACCAATTCGCCGAATCTAAGACTGGTGGTCGATAGAAGCGATTTTTTAAAATTATCATCAGAGCCTTTTAAAGCGCCGGAAGGGACGATTGTTCTGCAACAACCCCTCAGCGCTTCGCAAATGAGCGATTTTTGGCGAAACAACGGCTTGAATCCATCTTCATCTCTATGGCTGTCGGACGACGCGACTTTTCTCAAAAACTCGCTCCAATTCGGCGGCAAATCGGCTTTAATCATGACCGAGCGGGCAATCTCTCAAATCCCGGACATACTGCACGACGACTTTTTGCCGAGCATCACCGTACCTGACCCCGCTCGGGCCTTAGAATGGTTCGACGGCCTGTGAAACGCCTACTTATCGTCAAAATGAGCGCCTTAGGCGACGTGGTGATGACCATTCCGGCCTTAATGGCCCTTAAAGCCGCCTTCCCTGAAGCTGAAATAGACTGGTTGGTGGAACCCGCCTCAAAAGATTTGCTGGAAGGGCGCCCGGACATCAATCGGCTCTTGGTGAGTCCAAGACCTCTGGCCGGAAAACTCTTTAGAACGTTTCATCCATTTAAGGCGGCAAGAGTCTGGTTGGACTTCTTCAAATCTTTAAGAGACAGACGCTACGATGCCGTCCTAGATTTTCAGGGGCTGTTTAAAAGCGCCATAAACGTAATGCTCTCGTCATCTCCCAGAAAGATCGGCTTTGCCGGGACGCGGGAGCTGTCGTCCCTGGCGCTCACCGAAAAACTCCCTCCATACGATCCGCAGCGTCACGCCCTGCTTCGTTACTTGGACCTGGTCGGCTATCTGGGCGCGGAGCCTGTTCCCGGCTGGCAAGACAAACCCTATCTCCACCCCAGCCCAAAAGCCCGTCAAAAAGCCTCAGAGCTGTTGAAACCCATAGGCGAAGCCCCATTTATAGCCTTATCCCCCGGAACTCGCTGGCCCACTAAACTGTGGCCCCTTTCCAATTGGGAGCGGTTGGCGGAGCTTTTAAACGACGCGCGCCTGCCAATGGTGGCGCTGGGAGGACCCAGCGAGAAAGAGTGGTGCGACTTGTTGGCTGAAAGAGGGGCTCTCTCTTTGGCCGGGAAGACCTCTCTCGACGTCTTAGCCGCAGTTCTGGCTCAGGCCAAGATGCTTATAACTCCCGACAGCGGTCCGATGCACCTGGCCGTTTCCGTAGGTTGCGGAGGACTTGCCCTTTTCGGCCCCACCAGACCAGAGCGCACCGGCCCTTTTGGCGACCTCTTTGAAATACTCACACCCGACGTCGACTGCTTGGGTTGTCTAAAACGGCGGTGCCCATTGAGCCCGCAGAAGTGCTTAGGACTCCTGACGGCCCAGCAGGTGGCTCAAAGAGCTGTTTCCATGATGAGCCGATTACCTGACAAGCCGGTGCCTGAATAAGCTGGTTTCATGATGAGCCGATTGCCTGAACAAGCTGGTTACATGAAAAGCTGGTTGCCTGATAAACCTATTCGATAAGTAACACGCCGTTTAAGCGTCTTTACGGCTCAAAAAGCCTGCGCGTCCAGCGGGCAAATGGACTCGCTTAGCGAAAGGCCG
>JAISZP010000016.1 GCA_031269135.1 Deltaproteobacteria bacterium
ACCGTGATCGTCTGCGCGATTGTGACCATTGTAGCCTCTTTGTGGCCCGTCAGGAAAGCCGTGGACGTCGAGCCGGCGATAGTGCTCAGAGGCGAGTGAAGAAGTTTGGGAACATTGCAAGATTATCTCGCCTCTCTATGAATTTTCTTTTGAAGGCGTTTTCCTTAGAATGCGTTTTCTTTTGAAGTTTTTGGTTTTTCATTTTCAGCTATTTTAAAAGAGTAAAAAATGACCGATATCTTGGAAATTGAAGGGGTCTCGAAGATCTACGGCTCAGTGAAAGCCTTGGACGCCGTTTCGGTAAACGTGCCGCCAGGGCAGTGGCTGGCCATCATGGGTCCCTCGGGCTCGGGCAAGACCACTTTAATGAATATAATCGGTTGTCTTGACAGCCCCACCAGCGGCAAGGTTTCGCTCGACGGCCTAAGTTTGGACACCTTGTCTTCAAGTGAACTTACAGCCATCCGTAGGGAGGCCATCGGCCTGATATTCCAGCAATTTCATTTGATATCTTATCTCACCGCCCTTGAAAACGTCATGGTGGCTCAGTACTACCACAGTTTAGTCGATGAGGCCGAGGCCATAGAGGCTCTTGGTCGGGTGGGCTTGGGCGACCGCTACAAGCATCTGCCGAGACAACTCTCAGGAGGGGAGCAACAGAGGGTCTGTATCGCCAGGGCCTTGATTAATCACCCTAAGCTGATTCTGGCTGACGAACCCACGGGAAACTTGGATGAAACCAACGAAGGTCTTGTTTTGGATATTCTTCACGATCTCCACGGCCAAGGCAGCACCATCATAGTGGTGACCCATTCCCCGGAGGTAGCCGAACATGCCGACCGAATCTTGGTTTTAGGGCATGGACGAGTGGTCAGCGACCGCTGCCGAGACGGTTTTGTCGCCGAAAGACAGGGCGAAGAAAACAATGACGATGACGGCGGCGTTAAAGCAATGAACTGACGCTTAAAGATGTTTGGCAAAAGTCGTTGACCAAAAACGATTGCTGGGCAATATATAACTGGGCAATGTATAGCTTGGCGATGAAATGTTTGATTCCAGCGAATTTCCTTCCAACTAATCGCCACCGACTCAAACATTTCTTTTGAGAGACATAATAGTACTCTTGTCTTAAGTAAATTATTTATTTGATATCTAAAAAGACATCAATAAGACAATAATCAGATATTAATTAGATGCGTAATTATGGTAATTAAGGCAACAGAAAATGCAAATTTTAAGAAGAAAAAAAGGTCTGCCGTCAAAAATAGAGTCGCGTCTCTTTTTTTTTATAACACTCTTGACAATAAATCCAGTTTAATTTATTATCTCGCAAAGTTTGTCGCCAAGACTTCCTAACTTTTTTATGCCTCCATACAGGGCGGGCAATATGGGGAAGTTTTGGGCGACAATAGGATTTTGGGGCGGAATAGTTTCGCCTCATTTTTATTCACAATCTTTTCTTTTTGGAGGCAACAGATGATTAAAAAATTTGGTTTACTGCTACTAGTTCTCGTCATTGGCGCTATTTTCTCCACCGCTCTTATGGCTCAAAAAACAACCCCCATCACTAAGGCAGACGTTGATCTTTTCCTTAAACTGTCTGCAATCGCAGATCCTATGGAAAGAGCCACTGCCATGTCTCAAGCGGGAAAACCTGAGGAGCTTCCTGATATCACCACTAAACAAGGCCTTATTACAGCTTTAGGCGCTTATTTAGGCAATCCGCAAATGACGGAAGACGCCATTAAAGCCGCTTTGCCTCAACTTAACGTCACTGAAGAAGAATACGCAGTCATACTTGAACAAAAGGATGCCGTCGTTGAAGCCGCTAAGGCAGTTATGCCTCAATAACATTTATTCAAGTTCATATTTTTGAGTATTTAATATAAGGCCATCTCCCGTGAATTAAAAGCGGGAGATGGTTTTTTTGTTCTTGCTTGAATTGGGCCTTACATGTGAAGCAAGCCTGCGAAGGATCTTATAATCTCGCCTGAATATCTTTGATGTCCGATGAGGGTCCCGACTAATAATCATCAGGTGTTTAGCTTGGTGTTGACCTCTTCGGACCTGGTGGGGTAAAATCACTATTCGTTAGGTCTCTTCGCTAAGATTAAGAGTGCTTCAGGCCTACCCTCAACTTAAGCGGGAGGTTCGCAAAACCATGCGGGTGAGCCTATCGAACTCTTCCGCTGATAGTCTCTGGCCGCAAGCTCAAGAAACCTTCGGGCGCGAGCGCGCCTGTCGGCACGATCGCAGCTTCGAGCGCATTCGCGCCTTCCGGCACGATCGGAAAAGGCCGAATCAAACCCCCGACTCCAGCGTTTTGAGATGAGATTTCCGAATGGTTATGGATTCCAATAGCTTCAACGGTAGTTATCTCCTTTTAACCACTCAATTAAACAACTCCCCGGAACTGCACCAATCATCTTTTAGAGAGCGGCGATAAGTGTCAACATATGTTTAAAGCCGGAGCGCGATTGTTTTCAGCGGCTTTAGTAGTGGATTGCCTGCGAGGATTCTATGACGGGACCAATAGAAGATAGTAACCATAACCCTTCACTCTCCAAACCTGATTTAGATGTGGAGCGCTCTCTTTTAGGGGCGATCTTGGCCGATGTCTTTGAGGCCCTGCCTTTGACTATGGAAGCTAAACTGGCGCCTACCGATTTTTTCCATGCGCCTCATGGAGAGATCTATAAAATGATAATTTCTCTCTATGATTCAGGAAAACCGGTCGATGTCACTTCCGTCAACGACGGGCTAAGAACTAAAGGCGTGTTGGCCTCGGTCGGCGGCGCTTCGTATGTGGCGGAGTTGTGGGACCACTTTGGGGTGCCTGGTCATGTCGGCTACTACGCCAAGTTGATAATAGATCGAGCCATGCTCAGAACTATTTTAAACATTACTCAAGATATATCCCTAAAGTGCCGCTCCAATCCCCCTTCGGTAGTCGACGTCTTAGATGAAGCGGAGGCGGCCATCTACAAAGTCCGAGACGACCGCAGCAGCAGTCGTTTGGTGGCCATCTCGACTCAGATGACCAGTTTTTTCGACAAGATCACTGATTTAAGACTTCATAAAGGCGGCATAACCGGCCAACCTACCGGCTATGCTCATCTCGACCGTTTAACCGGCGGATTCCAAAAGACCGACCTCATCATACTCGGCGGGCGCCCAGGGATGGGAAAAACCTCTTTAGCCTTAAACTTAGCCATAAATGTGGCCATACCCTCTCAAAGAGAGGATAAAAAGGATCTGCCGGCCTCGCCGGTGGTCATCTTTAGTTTAGAGATGGGCACGGAGCAGGTACTGCAAAGGTTATTGTGCCAGATCGGGCAACACAACCTTTTAGAGTTGAGAACCGGTCGAATAAGCGACGAAGAGATCGGGAAACTGACCTCGACCGCGTCGCTTTTGCGTAATTCTCCAATTTTCATAGACGATACCGCCGCCATAAGGCCGTTGGAACTTCGGGCGAAGACGAGGCGCCTGCAAAGTCAGCTTAGAAACCAGGGTCAACAATTGGGTCTGGTGGTGGTTGATTACCTTCAGCTGATGCGTCCTAACGGCAAGCACAACAACCGTGAGCAAGAGATAAGCGAGATAAGCGGCTCGCTGAAATCCTTGGCTAAAGAACTCGACGTCCCGGTGTTGACTTTGTCGCAACTCAAGCGCGCTGACGCATCCGAACCGAGTTTGTCGGATTTAAGGGAGAGTGGAGCCATAGAACAGGATGCCGATATCGTATTTTTTGTGTTGCGACGTGAATTGCTGAAACAAGACAACCCGGACCTTAAGGGACAGGCTGAACTGCAACTTAAAAAACACAGAAACGGCCCTACCGGCGTAGTTTACATGCACTTTAAGCAGCATTGCACCTCGTTTCTCCCTGCCACTAATTTTCATCCTATATCGAGTTGACAAGCAGACTTTCGACCGAGCAGATTTTCGACCGAGCAGATTTTCGACAGAACAGACTTTCGACGGAGCAGATTTTCGACAGAACAGACTTTCAATAGAGCAGACTTTCGACGGAGCCGACTTTCCACTGAACTGATTTCCGACTGAATTCGCCCAGAGAGAGCCGCAAAAAAAACGCTGCGGAAAACTCAAGGTGCGGAATCTATAAGTGCGGAATCTATAGCTACGGAATCATAGCTATGGAAAAATAGGCATAAAAAAGCGCTCTAAGCTCCTAGGCTGCCTAAGCTTTAAGCTCCAAGGCTTGAACTCCAAGCCTTGAGCTCCAAGCCTTAAACTCTAGCTCCTAAGCTTTTGTCGCCACAGTCGATAGCTCAGTCGTAATGCTCTTTATTCAGTCCTATCGACACTGTTCGCCTGAAGCCTAAGTTCAACTTGAAGATTTGCTCGGCGGCATTTGGAGCGTTCGCGCCCCCCAGGCAAAACAACGTCATGACAAGTAAATCCATCGCCCTGGGCTGACTGACGAAAGTTCCCGGAATAAATTCAACTTTTGAGTGGACAAAAAAGCGCGTCTGTGGTAGATCCACTCCAGAGAGTCGTCGCAAACAAGTTTTGACTGCTCTGGCGAGCGCCTTTTTTAAACGCCGGTTTGGGCGCTTGAGTCCCGCTATCGGTCGTTTTCGTCTACGTTTGCCTTTTGTCGCAAGGCCGGCTTGAATGCGGGAAAATATGACGGCAAGCCATTTGAGCGCTTAAAAAGCTGGTTTTGACCGTTCATAGATGATTTTTGCGGTTAAATGCCGCAAAAACGGCGTTTGCGGCTTTTTCATGCTCAAAAAAAAGGTTCAAGTTTTTTCGTTGAGTTTATATTTAAATATTCAGCAAGAGGCTTCGCCTCGACGCTCTCAACTTTCTCGTCAGATTCAGCTGACGCTAAACAGTTTATAGGAAGTTTTCATGGCAAAATACGATCCCTCGAAGGTGGAAGCAAAGTGGCGGTCCCGTTGGGAAAGTCAAGCGACCGACAAAGTGGACCTAGTCGGAGCAAAAAAGCCTTTCTACAACCTGATGATGTTTCCGTACCCATCGGCTGAAGGACTCCATGTGGGGAATCTGTTTGCCTTTGTGGGTTCCGATATCCAAGGCCGTTATCACCGTTTGCTTGGATACGACGTTTTTGAGCCTATGGGCTTCGACGCCTTCGGCATGCACTCGGAAAATTTCGCTCTGAAGAATAATCGCCATCCGGCTGAACTGATACCTAAGAACATCGAGCGTTTCCGAGAGAGTCAGCTAAAGAAGGTAGGCTTGATGATCGACTGGAGCCATCAGGTGGACACCACCAGCCCTGAGTATTACCGCTGGACTCAGTGGATGTTCGTCATGCTCTATAAAAACGGCTTGGCTTACCGTAAGACCGGGCCGGTCAATTGGTGTCCGAGCTGTAAGACGGTTTTAGCCGCCGAACAGGTCATCGACGGCGAATGCGAGCGTTGTCAGTCTGAGGTGACCAAAAAAGAAATGGCGCAGTGGTACTTTAAAACCACCGCCTTTGCCGGAGAACTCTTAGACGAGTTGGACCGTTTGGACTGGTCGGAACGCACCAAGCTCGCTCAGCGCAATTGGATCGGTCGAAGCCAAGGGGCCGAGGTGGTCTTCAAGTTCGCCGACGGCACTCCCTTCAGCGTCTTCACGACCCGCCCCGATACTCTCTACGGGGCCACCTACATGGTCTTCTCCCCCGAGCACCCTTTAGTCGACCAGATCGTCACTCCCGAGCAGGCGCCTTTCGTCAAAGCTTACCGAGACGAAGTGGCCCGGTTGACCGAGATCGACCGTCAGGCTGAAAACAGGGAAAAGACGGGAGTATTCACTGGCGCCATGGCCGTAAATCCGGTGAACGACTCGCTGATTCCAATATGGATAGCCGATTATGTTCTGATGGGTTACGGCACTGGGGCCATCATGGCCGTTCCGGCTCACGATGCGCGCGACCACGAGTTCGCCGTAAAATTCGGCCTTCCAATCATTGAGGTGGTGAGCGGCGGAGAGGACGTCCAAAAGCAAGCCTACACCGGCGACGGCGACTTGGTCAATTCGGATCGATTCAACGGTTTAGAGGCCAAAACAAAAGGCTTGACGGCAATCACCGAGATGTTGGCGGCAAAAAATCTAGCCAAATTCACCACCAACTATCGCCTGAGGGATTGGTGCGTCAGCCGCCAGAGGTATTGGGGACCGCCGATTCCGATAATCTACTGCGACAAATGCGGCATAGTGCCTGTTCCGGAAAAAGATCTGCCGGTCATGCTTCCCACCTTAAGCGATTACCGACCTGACGGGACAGGCAGATCGCCTTTGACGAGAGACGAGTCTTTCCATAAAGTCAAATGCCCTACTTGCGGCGAAAGCGCTTTGAGGGAAACCGACGTTTCAGACAATTTTTTGTGCTCCGCTTGGTATTTTTACCGTTACCCATCGACGGACTTCAGCGACAGACCATTCGACGACGAAATGACGAAAAAATGGCTTCCTGTGGATCTCTACGTGGGCGGCAACGAGCATGCGGTCCTTCATTTGCTCTACAGTCGTTGGCTGTGCCGAGCTCTAAATCACTGCGGGTACATAGATTTTCAAGAGCCTTACAAGCGTTTTGTGGCTCACGGCATGATCGTCAGCAACGGCGCGAAGATGAGTAAATCAAGAGGCAATATCATCAACCCTGATTTGTATATCGACGAATTTGGGGCCGACAGCTTTAGAATGTATTTGATGTTTATGGGAGCTTATTTGGAAGGCGGCGATTTCCGCGACGGCGGTGTCAAGGCCATGAAGGGGTTTCTTGACAGGTTGGTTGCGGCTTGTCTTGCCCCGGAAGGGCAAACTCTGAGTCAAAAACCGCCGACTGAGGCGGAGTCGTTATTTTGGCTGAATTCCACCGTCAAAGCCGTAGGTCAGGACATAGCCCGCTTTTCTTACAATACCGCCATCGCCAGACTGATGGAATTGGTGAACTTTATGACTAAAAATAAAGTCCGTTCCCAGTCGATCTCTGAAACCTTAACTCGCCTGTTGGCGCCGTTCGCTCCGCATCTGGCCGAAGAGCTTTGGGAAAGCTTAGGTCATTCTCAGAGCGTCTTCGACAGCGGTTGGCCGCTCTACGATGAAGCCGCCTGCCGTCGTCCCGAAGTGGAATATGTAATCCAAGTCAACGGTAAAGTGCGCGGCAAATTGTCTTTGGCTGTGGGACTGACGGAAGCCGAGATCGAACCCTTGGTGATGGAAAACCCGGGAGTCGCCAAGTGGCTTGAGGGAAAAACCCTGGTCAAGAAAATTTACGTGCCGGACAAACTGGTGAACTTGGTGGTTAAATAGGTTTGCGGCGGTTTGCCGCCTGAGCCTTAAAGCCTTACGGGAGTCCGCTCGGTTTTGTTTTAACGAGACCAAATTCCATGCCTTGCGGCTTTATCGGAAGGAATTGATTTAGGCTTGTCGAATGAGGTTTGCGGAATCAGTCTTCTTTGACCACTCGAAGAAGGCTGACCAGATCAGTCTGCAAAATAAGGCGCCAAGATCAGGCGTTTCGACCAGGGGCCTAGAACAGCCGCCCAGATCAGGCGCATCCAGAACAGGCCGTCTAGACCGGGCCTAACGCAAGGGGTTCCCGATTGGGCAGGTCGATTTTTTTAAATTCATTTTTTTATTGACAAAAGCCCATCAATGCGGATATAGTAGCTATTTTAGTTCGTCCAGGGGAGGATGAAAGCATGTACGCCATATTGCAAATCGGAGGTCGCCAATATAAAGTGGCGGCCGGCAACACCATAAAAGTTGACCGTTTACCCAATGAGATCGGCCAGGAAGTGCAGCTGGCTCAGGTTTGCGCCTTGGGAGACGGTGGAACTGTTACAGTTGGACATCCGCATTTAGAAGGAGTATCGGTTGTTGCTAAAGTTTTGGAGCACGACCGGGCCAAAAAGATCTTGGTTTTTAAGAAAAAACGCCGTCAAGGCTATCACAAAGCCAAAGGTCACCGTCAGGACTATACCACTCTGCGCATAACTTCCATATTAAACGGAGTCCAGGCTCAGCAACCGTCAGCTCAGGCGAACGAGCAATTGGCGTATGAGCCGCAAGAAGTTCAACCGCAAGAAGTGGAATAAGACTTTTTCAGTTTTCTTTTAAGATAAGGAGTGCTCTAAGATGGCCCATAAAAAGGCAGGCGGTTCCAGTCGTAACGGGCGGGACACTATAGGGAAAAGGCGCGGCGTCAAGCGTTATTCAGGTCAAATTGTAAGAGCTGGAAATATTTTGGTTCGTCAGTTAGGAACCAAAATTCATCCCGGACTGAACGTGGGCCTGGGCCGCGACTACACCATCTTCTCTTTGATCGACGGTGAAGTGAAGTACGAGCGTTTCGGCTCCGACCGCAAAAAAGTCAGCGTCTATCCTACTGTTTAAGCTGATTGTCCGACTGGCGAGAAGTCTTTTCGGCGATGGCGACAAATGTCGTCGGCATTTCTCAGCCAAAGAGGCCATTGGCCCAGACCAAATGCTTTAACGACGAAACTGACATTGACGACGAATTAGAACGATAGTTTTGCGATTTTAACCGGCCTTACATTAAATTTTGTGCCTTATCTCTGTTTAGACAAGCGCATAGACGATAAAATCATCGATTTTGCGTCTTAAGGCTTTTTAAAGAGACGATAAGGCATTTTTTTTGAAGGGCCGTCTTGAATCGAAATATCCACCTTCCAACGAAACCAATGCTTTTCTAAGCCGCTTTAAACGACATGATAGAGCAACCTTTTAGATTCGGCTTTTGATCAAGAGCATGTCGAGGCTTGGCCTCCGGCTTCCAGGACCCGCCTGCCCAGACCCTGGCTACAGTTGGACAAATGACGGCAATGGACGTCGAATAATTGACTTTTCAACATGGCTGTAACAATAATTTTTTACCTCTCGGAAAATCCACGAGGGCTTGGAAAAGACGCTGAGATTTTTTCCTCTTTTCTCGCTTTGGCCCGAGAGAAATCTTGTCAAAAAATTTGCTTTTTTGACAAGATTAGGTTATAACAAACAAAACTGACCCTCATCGATTTCATTCCGTAATCAGAGGACAGACTGTTTTAGTCCCGGATGTTGTGGTTCAGATTGGCGGCTTTTCTTAATAAGAGCGCCAAATTTAAATTTTTTTCTAGAAAGGTAACTGAAATGGGCTGGGTAGTAAAAGTGGATTCCGGTAAATGTACCGGTGACGGTAATTGTAAGGACGCTTGTCCTGTAGATGTCTACGAGATCAAAGACAAGATAGCCGTGCCGGTCAATGTCGGCGAGTGCCTCGGTTGCGAGAGCTGCGTCGAGGCTTGCGAAGTCGGCGCTATCGTCGTCTCTGAGGAATAGACAGTAAAGTCATACAATCCTGGCGGCTTTCCAGCCCTCAGGTATTTTTTTAACCGAGTCCGCACAAGCTTTTCAGCTTATGCGAACTCGGTTTCTTGCCTTGCGAAAGGCGTTTCTCCGCAGTCGATTCTTCACAAGCATGATCATATCTCGCATTTCATATCTCTCGTTTCATATTTCGCATTTCGTATTTCGCATTTCGTATTTCATTGTCCATCCATCCGGAGCGAGGCGGTAAAAACTCGGCCTTGGCGAAACTCGTCAACGTTGCGACATTACGGCCAATTTCGTGGTATAATGCCTCCCAGGCTCAGATTGCCGTCATCATCGGGATTAGAGCGTCCTGCATCAGCTGATTGTTTGGAGGGCGGCAGACTTCAATCGCATCCATCAATCTCATCCTTGAATCGCGTCGTTGAATCGCCGACTTTTTCCGGATCTTCTTCGATAAATCGTTTTTTAGCCTTTCCAATACGCTTTCCCCAACCCCGAGAGCTTCGCGAACATCTTCACTTGACCAGCCTGGCGGAGACGGCGTCGATGCCCTGAAAGTCTTTCTTCATCAGCGGCAAAGCTGCGGTAAAGAGAGCCGTTCGAATGCCCTGTCGCGAGCATCAGGCGATTGAGTCGGTTGGTAAGTTAGCGAGTGAGTTGGCGAGTGAATTGCGCCTTTTGCGCTTGCGTCGATAGACTGCGTAAGGCGCGCGCATATAAACGGCAGTCGATGCCTTTGCGCGTCAAAACGCGCAAATTCCCTTCAAAATCATATTGCGGGGCGCTGGACCAAATGGCGTCGAATTGCGCAGTTTTTTTTCCCTAAAGGCATATTCAACTCAAAGATTGCCTTTAGGCCTTGTTTTTCAGAGAACCGAAACTTATGGCGATTAAAACGGTAGGACCCGCCTTTAGACGGATATTATCGGCGATTATGATGGTGATCTTTTTGCCGTTCGGTTTTTATATCTTGTGGATAGCCTTTGAAATCGACGGCTCTCCGCATGTGTTCGTCATGTTTATTTTTTCGGGAAGTCTCATGTCTTTAATTGGCGTAGCAGGCCTATTGGGCCTTATAAGTAAAATTCCCAACACGCAACAGGAGCAGGTTGATGAAAAATCCGGTGCCGAGGGTGGCGGCGATTCATGATTTGTCGGGCTATGGTCGGTGTTCTTTGACTGTGGTGATTCCCATATTGTCCACCATGGGTTTTGAAGTTTGTCCGCTTCCGACGGCTGTTCTGTCGACTCATACCGCCATCGAAGGCTTTAAGCTCTACGATTTGACGGACCAAATACCAAGCTTCATCGACCATTGGAAGGCGCTTAATATCCGTTTTGACGCCATCTACAGCGGGTTTTTAGGGTCAGCCAAACAAGCTGAAATGGTGGGTGATTTCATAAAGTTTTTCAGCACTCCAAATACTCTGGTGGTGGTCGACCCGGTCATGGCCGACTTTGGAAAGCTATACGCTTCGATGCCGCCGGAGATGGTGGGCGAGATGAAAAAGCTCTCTTGCCTGGCGAAAGTGGTCACCCCAAACATCACTGAGGCCGCTTTTATGCTCGGCAGAGAAGTGCCGGAAAGTCTGACGCCCGAACAGGTCAAAGACTGGCTTAAGGCCTTGGCCGACCTGGGACCGACCTTTCCGGTCATCACCAGCTTGCCGCTGACCTCTAAGCAAGGCCGCAGCACCGTAGCCGCCTACAATGCCGAAGACGGGCGTTTCTGGCTGGCCGGGCGTCCTGAAGTGCCGTCACAATACCACGGCACCGGAGACATCTTCTCAAGCGTTTTGACGGGAAGTCTGCTGCAAGGCGACAGTCTTCCCATAGCCTTAGACCGCAGTTGTCAGTTTGTGGCCTCCGCCATTCAGGTGACGTTTGGTTACAGCGGGCTTGATCACCATGAGATCTTATTGGAGAGAGCCTTAAATACTCTCCATGCTCCGGTGACGTATGCCAGTTACGAACTACTGCCCTGATATAATCGGAAAATCACAGCCGATCTTAGCCTTTGGACCAATAATCGCCTTTGGACTGCCGATCTTTTAGATCAAGCCGGAACTCTCAGTTTAACCATAGCTCTCGGCGTCGGTTCAGCCGCTCGCAAAAGAGAAAAGCAAAAACACCTCTTGATTGCCGTCTTTCCCTGTGAGTTTCGACCAGCTTCTCGCCTTTTCAATCATCGGCGGGACGAGTCTGGGGCCAAGGGCGGCGATTTTATCGACAGCCGCAGTCACCAGGGCCATATCTCTCACGATGCCGCCCTTGCCGACTTGGTTGCGCCCCACTTCAAACTGCGGCTTGACCATGGCCAGTATTCGTCCGTCCTTAGTCAATAGCGGGGATGCTTGCGGCAGGATCAATTCCAGCGATATGAAACTGAGATCGGCTACGATTAGATCGAATGGAGCGCCTAAAGTTTCGACAGGGTCGACTTGGTCCAAGTAGCGGGCGTTTAGGTTTTCAATCACCTTTACCCTACCGTCGGCTCTCAAGGTCGCGTCCAGAAGAGACCTTCCGACGTCGACTGCGGTGACTGCTCTTGCCCCTTTTTGGAGGAGGCAATCAGTGAATCCTCCTGTAGACGCCCCTAAATCCAGACAGTTAAAGCCGCTTGGGTCGATTTTAAGCTCTTCCAAGGCGCCGTTTAATTTAAATCCGGCGCGACTGACGAAGCGTCTTCCCTCGCTCAGGCGAAGGATAAGGGCCGGGTCCAAGAATTGACCGGGTTTTTCGATTCTCCGCCCGTCAGGGCCGAAGATCCGTCCGGCCATGATCAAGGCTTTGGCTTTATTGCGATTTTCGCCCAGTTTTTGGGCGACCACCAGTTCGTCTGCTCTTATTTTAACGGACATGTTTGTTTTGCGATATTTAGTTTTGGATATATCAGTGAAAAAAAGCCCGGCGAGAGCCGGGCTTTTTTTAGACGAGTCGCCAGGTATTTACTTTTTTTCTTCGGCTTGGGCTTCGGCTTTTGCTGTAGCGGCTGCGAGCTTTGAGATGCGCATGCCGTAGAAGGACCTATAAACGAAGAATAGGGCTACGGCCAGAAAAACTACGCCCAAGAAGGTCGATTTGCTCTGGAAATCCGGGGCTATGGCGATCTCCAAGGCGAGCATTCCAAAAAGGGTGGTGAACTTGATGATTGGGTTTAGGGCTACCGAGGAGGTGTCTTTGAACGGGTCTCCGACGGTGTCGCCGACGATGGAGGCGTCGTGTAGAGGCGTGTTTTTCTGTTTGAGGTCGACTTCCACGACTTTCTTGGCGTTGTCCCAGCACCCGCCGGCGTTGGCCATGAACACCGCTTGGAATAGGCCGAAGAAGGCGATGGACAGCAGGTAAGAGATGAAAAAGCTGACCGACTCCGTGCCGCTCACCGGACTTGAGAGGAAGGCGAAGGAGAGAGCGAAAGAGAAGATGGCGATGAAGATGTTGAACATGCCCTTTTGCGCGTAGACGGTGCAGATTTTGACGACTTCTTTGGAGTTTTCGACCGCCGCGCTCTTAGAGGCGTTGGGGTCAAGGTCTATGTGGTCCTTGATGTAGGCCACCGCTCGGTAAGCTCCTGTGGAGACGGCCTGGGTCGATGCGCCGGTGAACCAGTAGATGACCGCGCCGCCGCACAAAAAGCCCATTATGGTGTAGGGGTTCAGCAGATTTAAAATGTCTTCCGGCCTTACGCCTAAGACTTTTTGAATGACTAAGATGGTCGAGAAGATCATGATGGTCGAACCCACCACGGCGGTGCCGATCAAGACTGGTTTGGCGGTCGCTTTAAAAGTGTTGCCTGCCCCGTCGTTGCTTTCCAAGTAGAAGTGGGCTTTTTCGAAGTCGGGCTTTTTGCCGAATTCTTTCTCAAGGTGATCGGCGATGCCGGGGATCTCTTCTATCAAGCTCAGTTCGTAAATCGATTGGGCGTTATCGGTGACGGGTCCGTAGCTGTCGACGGCGATGGTCACCGGACCCATGCTTAAAAAGCCGAAAGCGACCAAACCGAAGGCGAAGACGGAGGGGTAGTTCATGATGGAGCTTAGCCCGCTCTGGCTGAACAAATAGGCGACGAACATCAGAACGCAAAAGACCATGCCCATCCAGAAGGCGCTGAAATTGCCGGCGATGAAGCCTGCCAGGATGTTGAGGGAGGCTCCGCCTTCCTTGGACGCTTCAACGGTCTCCAGCACGTGGGCGGACTTGCCGCTGGTGAAGATCTTGGTGAATTCCGGGATCAAAGCCGCTCCCAATGTCCCGCAGCTTATGATGGCCGCCAATACGTACCAAAACTTTTTGCCGTTGACGGGATCGATGGCGGCGAAGTTGGAGTCCGGTCCCAACATCATATAGCTTACGATGAAGGTCATGATGATTGAGAGAATGGAGCCGAACCACACCAGGCTCGTCAAAGGCTTTTCGAAATCGAAATCCTCGGAGGCGCCGAATTTGGCCGCGCTGAAGGCCTTGTTGACGTAGAAGGCCACCAACGAGGTCACCAGCATCAAGATCCTCATGACGAAGATCCAGGTCAACAAATCCGTCTGAAGGATCAGCTGATCGCCGCCGGTTTGGTTTATGCCGACGGCCAAACAAATGAAGGTGACCAGCGCGACGCCGGTGACGCCGTAAGTTTCAAAGCCGTCGGCGGTGGGTCCTACGCTGTCGCCAGCGTTGTCGCCGGTGCAGTCGGCGATGACGCCAGGGTTGCGGGGATCGTCTTCTTTGATTTTAAAGACGATTTTCATCAGATCCGAGCCGATGTCGGCGATCTTGGTGAATATGCCGCCGGCGATCCTCAAGGCGCTGGCGCCCAACGACTCGCCGATGGCGAAACCGATGAAACAGGCCCCCGCCAAATCCCTGGGGATGAAGACCAGGATGATGAGCATCATGACCAGTTCGACCGATATCAGCAGCACGCCGATGCTCATTCCCGCATCCAACGGGATGTTGAGGAGCTTTAAGGGCTTTTTTTCCAGCGAGGCGTAAGCCATGCGGCTGTTGGCCAGGGTGTTGACTCTCATGCCGAAGAAGGCGACCGCATAGGAGCCTAAGATGCCGATGACGGTCCACAGTAGGATCAGAAGCACCGAGCCTACGCTCATGCCCGCCAGATAGCCGAAGTAGAAAGAAATGCAGGCGCCTACGAAGACCAGCAAGATCAGCAGCAAGCGAGCTTGCTGAAACATATAGGTCTTGCACGTTTCGTAGATCATGGCCGCCACGTCGAGCATGGAGGGGTGCGCTTTGAGTTTTTTGATGCCTAAGTATTGATATAAACCAAAGCCTAACCCGAATAAACAAACCACCAAACCTCCTATCAAGAGGCGATTCTGGGAGGGTTCAAGTTCCGGGACCACCAGTTCAGCCTCACTGGCCAAGGCCAGCGAAGCGGCTGAAACCATAATTGCGGCCAGGACGGCTAAGGCAGGTTTGAGCAACGACTGAACTCGCTTAAGTAATCCAGCGAAGGATGTCATAAAAACCTCGTAAAGGAAAATGCGGCCTTTGGGGCCGGAGTTAAGGCGTCCGGCCATCATTGTCCAGACGATATATTAGGAGATCTCTTATTTGGTTATTTTTGATATATCAGCACGAAAAGGCGTAGAATGCATTAATGCAACAACAGCAAGATTACATTTTAACCAATATGGAAAAGAAAATCTAGTTTTTGAACAAAAAACAAAAAAACCCCCATGTGGGAGTTTTTCCTGCGACTAATAGCCGAATTTTTTATAGGCATAATTTTGTTGTTTCGGCATCTTTCATAACTTTTAATTGTAAATAAGTAAGATTTTTCAGAAAACATGTCTGTTTTTGTTTGAAATAAAAGATGTCTGGGTTGAGGAATTCTTTAAGGTCTCGATTTAACTAACAGCAAATGTTGTATGTATCCGGGTTCGGCACGTTTATGTCCTGAAAAACGGTTCTCCGAGAGGCTTTGGATTTTTGAAAGATGTTTGAAAAAAGGTTTTTTTAAAAGCGTTGTCGTCAGCTATGGGAAATCTATCTTAAAAAGAGCTGATTGTCAAGGAAAATCAAAGGATGGTTGCTGGGCGACTACGAAATAGCGTTATGGATAAGGCCTGGAGAAGGTGGATTCAATTGATTCGACAAGTCGGCCAAGGCATTGTAGGCTAAGGCAAGCTAAGCTAAGCTAGGGCAAGGCGGTCTTAGTTCAGCTTGCTCCAGAAGACGGGGTAAACAAGAACCTTTTCGAGTATTTATGCT
>JAISZP010000108.1 GCA_031269135.1 Deltaproteobacteria bacterium
CGTTTATAGGTCTGCCGCCGACTAAGATGGCCGCCGCCTCTGGACTTTTCAACTGCATCCGCACCATTTTCGCCGCCATCGGCGCTTCAGCCGTGACCACCATTTGGGAGAGGCGAGAGGCTTTCCACCACGTAAGGCTCTCGGGTTTGATCGATCCTTACAACCCGGTAGCTGGAGACGTCATAAACGCCCTGACTTCCGCCGGACTCTCCGAACAACAAGCTTTGGGCTATGTCGCTCGTCAGATCACCAACCAGGGCTTCATCTTGGGAGGAGCCGAGATATACAAGATGTGCGCGTTCGCTTTCATACTCTTGATTGGTTTCACGTGGCTGGCCAAACCGGCGAAGAAGGTAGGCTGAAAATGATGAGCAAGGATATCGTCGTAGCCCGCTGAGAAAGCAAGAAGGTAGGTTGAAAATGAAGGATATCGTCGTAGCCCGCTGTGAAACTCAGTCTAACCTATTGGA
Organism: Deltaproteobacteria bacterium; assembly: GCA_031269135.1. Taxonomy (GTDB): domain Bacteria; phylum Desulfobacterota; class Desulfarculia; order Adiutricales; family Adiutricaceae; genus JAISZP01. Next base: position 471 of record JAISZP010000108.1, read on the forward strand.
ATGGATAAGCGCGGACGACGAATGGAAAGCTGAAACAATCAAAAAATATATTGAAGGTCAGGTAAAAAAAGTGCGCCGCAGATCCGCAGAGCAGGCTCTTGCGGCTTTCCGGCGCACCGAAAACGTAAAAAAAATCATGAAGATTTCGTCTGCTCGAACTTTTTGGTCACCAATTCTCGGCACAACCTCAAGGTGTCGAAGGCGTCTTCGACCAGGTAATCCACTCCCAGCCATTTACGTTCCAGCATATATTGGTCCCTGAGGTCGGCCTTGTTTTCGCTTGAGGGATTCAAAAAGCCGCAGCCGACGAATATGGGAGGGGCCGGACGGTCGTCATAGGCTTCCTTGATCAGTCTGGCCAGTCTCTTGACGTGTTCGGCGCAGGAGGTGAACAACATCGAAATGCCGACGGCGTCCGGTTCCCGCTGAAGAACTTCTCTGAGGAAAACCCTCGACGGCACATCCACTCCCAGATCGACCACCTCAAAGCCGTCCGCCTCCAACATCCAGACAGCCATATTTTTTCCCAGATCGTGGATATCTCCCTCTATGGTGCCGACCAGAATAAGCCCGCTTTTGCGGGGTTTTCTGATCTCGGACAGGTGAGGCAGCAAAAGTTCCATTGTCTGGCGCATGATCTCGCCGGCCAGAATCAGTCCGGTCATAAAATATGTCCCTGACTGAAACATCGTGCCTACCTGGGTCAAACTCTCGTTAAAGCAGTTCATGATGTCCCAAGGCGGGACGTCGGCCTTCAAGAGCTCCTCCACATCATTTAAGGCCTCTTGCTCCTTAAGATTTATGATGTTCTCCCGCAGGGTGGACAGAGTGGTCTGATTGGCGAGCGTTTCAGTCATGGTTGTTGTCGGTTTCCGTGACCAGGGGCACTCCAATGGTCGAAGACAAGGTCATGGCTTCTTCAAGAATGGAAAAGAGGCCAAAAGCCAAACTCTTTGAGGCTGAATCATAGAAAGTGTATTCCATCTTAAAGACAGCCTCTCCTTCTCGGCGGCCTAACAGGGCTGCGTCTTCAGGGGGCAAAAGCCCCGGCTTGACGCGAATGTTGGCGGTCTTGATCAGTCCCTGACCGCTGCCTTTGAAAAGGTCTATCAAATAAGTGCTGGCCAGCTCCGCTTCGATGATGGGGCGGAAGGGATCAAGCAGAAAAAAACCTTCCTGGATCATAAAGGGCTTCTCATTTTGGGGTCCAATGGTGCGTTTGAGGTAGGCCACCGATTCGCCGACCTTGATGGACAGCCTTTTAGCGATGTCCTCACTGGCTTTCTTGACTGAGGTGCAGACGATGCGCACTTTCAAGTCTTCCGAAGAGAAACGATCTTCCAAGCCGCTCATGATGAATGAAGCCTTGCTCAGATGCAAAACCGAGACATAGGTTCCTCGGCCAGGGAAACGCTCCAACAGACCTTCATCGGCTAAAACGCCCAGCGCTTGCCTGACCGTCAAAAGGGCCAGGCCGGAACTCTTGCAGAGGGCCACTTCAGAGGGTATTTTTTCTCCCGACTTATAAGTGCCGTCAATGATGCGTTGACGAATGATCTCAGCCAGCTTCTGGTAAACAGGCCATTCCACATGACCGTTTTCTCTCACTTCGGTTTGATCTATTTCAAATTTTAGAGGCTGCAACTTATCTGCTCCATGGTGGATAAAAATACTTGGCCCAAAATGAAAAACGAACGCTATAAAGCAATATAAGAACAAAATCTAAAAATTCAAGTTCCGTCCGCATTATTTCACATGAGGGCTTATCGGTCGCCAAGAAAGGAGAATTGCGCTCTAAATGTGGTGAATTGCGATCCGACTTACAAATGGCTTTTTAAGGCCTGAGAAAACTTCGTCAAACTATTATCATACCACAAACGTATCGAAAATAACTTTAAATTATCGTTAATTTTGAAGACGGCCAAATCAATTTAATGGGAAGCCTTTATGGACGCGGGTCTTAAGCGCAAAGAGCTTGCCTTCTTCAAGATCGAGCAGCTTGATCCGCGTTATTCCAACATTAGGACAAATCAAAGAACGAACCGCAAGGTTCGTCGTGACGGCGAGGCGCCTAACGCAAGGCGGCTCAAGTCAAGCAGGCCGTGTCGGGAGCGCGTCTGGAGCGTAGTAGCCACATGCGCTATATAGGGCAGGTCTATCTTTTATATTTCAAGACAAGCTTTAATTTCAAGAGAGTCTCTAATTTCAAGACGGTCTTTAATTTTATGAAAGACTCAATTATAGCCCACAATTCTGGCGACGTATTTTCGCTTTGTCGTTAGTTCTCGGCCGACGGCTGTCCTGCTTCGACGTCGGCTGAAGTCATAAGCGACCCAGCCTGGCTGGAAATCGTGGTCTTGGAAATCGTGGTCTTGGAAGTCGCGTTCTTGGAAATTGACGTCTCGGAAATGGCGCTCTCGGAAGTCGT
>JAISZP010000165.1 GCA_031269135.1 Deltaproteobacteria bacterium
ATGCTGAAGGCCATTTCGGACGAATCGACATCGTGGTAGGAGCCGTCATAGAGGGTGACTTTCACGTCCGTCACCGGAAATCCCCCTCTGACGCCGCCTTTTCTGGCGGCCTCCAAAGCGCCTTCGCCGACGGAAGCGTGGTACTCCTTAGGCACCGTTCCGCCGACCACTTCGGTGTCGTACTCAAGTCCGCTGCCTGGCGGGAGCGGCGTCAAACGCAGTCTGACGTGTCCATACTGGCCACGTCCGCCTGTTTGCCGCACGTGCTTGCCTTCGACCTCGACGGTTTTGGTTATCGTTTCTCGGTAAGCGACTTGCGGAGCGCCCAAGTTGGCGCCCACCTTAAATTCCCGAAGAAGCCGATCGGCGATGATCTCCAAATGCAGTTCGCCCATCCCTGAGATTATCGTCTCCCCAGTCTCGGGATCGGTCTTGACTCTAAAGGAAGGGTCTTCAGAGGCCAGTTTGCCCAGAGCCTGAGAAAGCTTATCGGCTTCATCCTTGCTTTTGGGACTCAAGGCGATATGAATGACGGGCTCGGGGATGTGCATCTGCTCTAAGACTATAGGATTGGCTTCATCGCAGATGGTGTCGCCGGTGGAGGAGTTTCGAAGACCGACGGCGGCCACGATGTCCCCGGCGTCCGCTTCTTTGATCTCTTCACGCTTGTTGGCGTGCATCTTAAGCAGGCGCCCGATCTTTTCTCTGGTTTCTCTGGAGGAATTGTAGAGCTGATCCCCGCTTTTCAATGATCCGGAGTAGATGCGAAGGAAAGTCAAATGCCCGACGTAAGGGTCGGTCATGAGCTTAAAAGCCAAAGCCGCAAAAGGCGCTTTGTCGTCGGCGGGACGCTCCAGGAGTTCTTTTTTGGGACCGAGGCCGGTCACAGGCTTGATGTCGATCGGCGAAGGCAAATAATCGACCACCGCATCCAATAGAGGCTGGACGCCTTTGTTTTTGAAGGCCGAACCCAACAAAACCGGAACGCACTGAAGGGCGATGGTCCCTTTGCGCAAAACGCTTTTAAGTCTATCGCTCGAGATCTCGCGGCCTTCCAAAAAGTCTTCTATCAACCCGTCGTCGACGTCAGCCAGCGCTTCCACCAAATCCGAGCGAGCGGCCTGGGCCTGCTCCAGCAAATTTTGAGGGATTTCTTCCACATCGAAGCGGGCGGGATCGTTAGGATCTTTGGAGTACCTCAGGGCCTTCATCTCCAAAAGATCTATCAAGCCTTCGAACTTTTCCTCTTCGCCGATGGGGATTTGCAGCAAAACAGGGCGGGCGGACAAGCGCTCTTTGATTTCTCTGAGGCACTTTTTGTAATCCGCGCCTAAGCGATCCATTTTATTTATGAAAGCTATTCTGGGGACCCCATAGCGATCCGCTTGCCGCCAAACCGTCTCGGACTGGGGCTGCACGCAGCCGACCGCGCAAAAAACGGCCACCACTCCGTCTAAGACTCTCAGGCTTCTTTCGACCTCGATGGTGAAATCGACGTGTCCGGGGGTATCGATCAAATTGATGCGGCATTTGCGCCAAAAACAAGTAGTGGCGGCGGAAGTGATGGTTATGCCTCGTTCCTGCTCCTGAGCCATCCAATCCATGACAGCTTGACCGTCATGGACTTCGCCGATCTTCTGAGAGACGCCTGTATAGAACAAGATACGCTCGGAAGTTGTAGTTTTTCCCGCATCGATGTGAGCGATGATGCCTATGTTGCGGGTGTTGGCTATGGAAACCTGACGGGCCAAAATCTATCCTTCCATCCACTTTTTCGCCCCAAAGGGCCTTGCTTTTGCCCCAATGGGGCCTTGTCTTTCAACTCTAATAGGACTTGATTCGTCAAGAGAGCTTAAAAAGACGTAACGTCGTCTATAATCTCGCTGTTTAGAGCGCAAAAAACCTTGCTCTTTAGGGCCGCAAAGCGCCTAAGATCATTTCGGCTCTAAGATGCTTTTTCAAAGAGCGACAAGGTCAAAAACGATCAACTTAATAAACGATCAGTTCAATAAACGATTCATCTCAAAAAACCATCAACTCAATAAACGATCAGCTCAATAATAAAGACCAGCTCTAAAAAAGTCGGCTACCAGCGGTAGTGGGCGAAGGCTTTGTTCGCCTCGGCCATACGGTGAGTGTCCTCACGCTTTTTCACTGAAGCTCCGCGGCCTTGGGAGGCGTCTAAGAGTTCGGCGGCCAGTTTGGCCATCATGCCCTTTTCCCCGCGAGCCTGAGCGTAATTTATGAGCCAACGAATCGACAGAGCCGCCCGTCTCTCCGGGCGAATCTCCACCGGCACCTGATACGTCGAACCGCCGACTCTGCGGCTTTTGACCTCTATAGCCGGACGAACCTGATCTAAAGCCTTTTCGAAGGTCTTGATGGGGTCGTCTTTGCCCTTTTCAGCCAAGATGTCGATAGCTCCATAGAAAATGCGCTCAGCCGAGCTTTTTTTCCCGCGGCGCAAAAGGTTGTTGATGAACCTTGACACCATTTTGTTACCATACTTGGGGTCGGGCAGAGTCTCCCTTTTTGTGACCTCTCTACGCCTTGGCATTATTAATCCTTTTTTCTCGCTTGTTCGACGGCTTCGACCATCCGATCGGTCGAAGTTCGGTAAGAGCCATATGCAATTTCAACGACAATACGATTGCGACAAAGAAAAAGCGCCTCAAAGGAGATGTCCTTTTAGGCGACTTATATTATTTAGGCCTCTTGGCCCCGTATTTGCTGCGGCCCTGGCGACGCTTCTGGACGCCGATGGAATCCAAAGTGCCTCTGATGATGTGATAACGCACGCCGGGAAGGTCTTTGACGCGTCCTCCGCGAATCATGACCACCGAGTGCTCTTGGAGGTTGTGACCCTCGCCGGGGATATAAGAGGTGACTTCCATGGAGTTGGTCAGACGAACGCGAGCAACCTTGCGAAGGGCGGAGTTGGGCTTCTTGGGAGTGGCGGTGTAGACCCTGATGCAAACTCCACGCTTTTGCGGGCAACCTTTAAGGGCCGGCACGGTATTTTTTTTCAGCTGGGCTTTACGGCCAAGTCGAATTAACTGATTAATAGTCGGCATCTTGCAACCTTACATACTATCGCTTTTACTGTTTTTGTCCATGCCTTTTAAGGCTTTTCCACGAATCAAGAACTACTTTATGGCATTAAAACTGGTTTTTATCTGCTAAAATTTATTTTTTATTCCAAAAAATTAGCAACAAAAAACACCTTCACCGGGTCTTAACACCCTTTTGGACCTAAATAAGAGACCTTTCGTCTCTCCCTCCGGATTGATGTTTAAAGATTCGATTTAAAGAGGCCGCTTATCGAAATCAATAAAATCACTGAAGGTTTGGTCCCGGGTACACCCAGGAAGGTTTTGGACTTCAGCTGAAAGCTATGGTCCAAATTTAGCTGTGGGCCTTTCAAGTTCTTTTCCCGGCTACTCCACATGACCGTTTTTGGCCTTGAGTCGGGGGTTACTCGGTTGCTTGGAAAAGGCCACCTTTGCAGGTCCGCATTTTATAGCAAACAATGGGAGCGTTGTCAACTAAAAAAGCGATTTTTAATGGAACTTTTTTTAAAAAAGTTTTTTCGGCTCGTTTAAGCCTTGATTTTAGCCCTGTATCTCGAAGCCAAGCCTATGCGCAAAAATCTTCCCCACCACTGGACCCTGCGTCCTCCCGGAAGATCCACTCCTCCCGCGCCTGGTTGCTGCGCGATCTTAAGAAGAGTATCGACGCTGGCGAAGGAAACAGGTTCGCCTCCCAGGGGTTTTGGGATCTCGACCATTCTTAAAACTTTTCCCACCAGCCTTCTTTTCTCGGCCAGCGACAGACGCATAAGCTCAAAAACCTCCAGCTGATAATCTCCGTCGTCAAGGACGGTCACTAATTTTTTTTGGAGTTCCTCCAAATGGTTTTCCCAAAAAGCTTCTTCTGCGGAGGCCAGTTTGGAGGCCCTCCTGAAAGCCTCAAGATAAGCGGGGTTGAGCTTTTCAATTTCAGGAACGATTTCTTTTCTCACTTGATTTCGTTTAAACCTGCCGTCGAGGTTGCTCGGATCGTCCACCCAGCTCAGAGCGTTATCATTTAAATGCGCCAATATTTCTTTTTTGGAAAACGAAAGAAGAGGACGAATAATTTTGCCGTTCACCGCCGGTATGCCCACTAAAGAGCTGGGACCTACTCCTCTGGCCAGTTTTAATATGACGGTCTCGACTAAATCCTCGGCATGGTGGGCGGTGACGATCCAGTCGCCTCCCCATCGGTTTAAGTGTTGGTCCAATAGTTCATAACGAATCGCTCTGGCCGCTTCTTCGACCCCTTTACCCCGCCGCTTGGCTAGAGCTTGCGCGTCTATCCTTTCGCAGAGGCATTCGACGCCTATTTTAGCCGCCATACTGGCCGTCTCCACCGCCTCTTGCCGGGAACTGGGACGCAAACTGTGGTCAAGATGGAAGGCTAAAAGCTGATTCTTCGGGAGCGACTGAGCGAGCAGCGAAAGAAGAGCGGTGGAATCGCTTCCTCCGGAAAAGGCGCACAAAAAGCGGCCTTCCAGCCAATCGGGAGTCAACTCCGCCATGGCCTCTCGGAAGCGCTCCAAGAAGGAAGGTCTAGCGAGCGACACTTCGCCGTCCCATCATTCGCCCGTTCATACGACTCTCTCCGCGCGACTCTCTATATATGGCGCTTTAGACATGACTCTATTATTATGATGCTCTGGATACGACTCTCTGGACATGACGCTCTCGATATGACTCTCCGAACATGACTTTTTTTTGCCGGAAAATCGGCTTCAAATCAACTCCCGAGGCTCATAATCTCCCTGATTTATGGCGATTGGAAAATCCCTCATCCAACAACCTTAATTTTTTGGTATTATACTGGAGGCCGAAGCGATTTGCCAATTTTTGGCTGGAAGCGGCGGGCGCCGACGGCTCTGAAACTTTCACGCTTTCGCTTTCATGCTTTCTCTTTCAATCTTTCTCTGGCGCTCCTTCTCCGGCGCTTTTTCTCCGTCACGCTTTTTCCGTGCGTTCAGCATTGCGACATAAACGGGCTTTAATGCGCCATCATTTCATTTTCACACGAAAGCCAGGTTTTTTATGAACTTAAAACAAATTAGAGACAAAGCCAGGAGTTTGGCTAAAGGCGCCTGCCGAGTCTGCCCCATCTGCGACGGCCGCATCTGCGCCGGCGAAGTCCCCGGCATGGGCGGGGCCGGAACCGGCAGTTCATTTAGAAACAACGTCGCCGCCTTAAATTCGATACTGCTTTATCCGCGCTTGATCCATTCCGTCCATTTCCCGGAGACCTCGACCAGGATTTTAGGACTTGACCTTTCGATACCGCTGATGATCGCCCCCATCGGGGGCATCAGCTTCAACGTGGGCGCAGCCATGGACGAGGCCGAATATCAACAGGCCGTCACCTCCGGCGCAATAGAGGCCGGCATCATCGCCGGAACCCCGGATTCCGCGCCTGACGAAGTGATGAAGATGGGCTTGGCGCAGGCCAAAAAGCTGGGAAAAGGCAAAATCATACCCTTCATCAAGCCCTGGGAGGTGGAGCTGATTCAGGAAAAAATGGAGTGGTGCGCAAAGGCGGGCGTGGAGATCGTCGGCTGCGATCTCGACAGCATCGGCTTAATCACCTTAAGGCTTATGGGAAAGCCGGCTTTCGCCAAGAGCGCCGAACAGCTTTCCGACATTGTTTCCAAGGCGCGCGCGTTGGGCCTAAAAATAATAATCAAAGGCGTCATGCACCCAAGCGACGCCGAAATCTGCGCCGAAGCCGGCGTCGACGCGATAGTCGTCTCCAACCATGGAGGCCGAGTTTTAGATTCGGCGCCGGCGACGGCGGCGGTCTTGCCTCTCATTCGCGAAGTCGTCGGCGGCAAGCTGCCCATATTGGCGGACGGCGGAATCAGAAGCGGGGTGGATATCTTAAAAATGCTGGCTCTGGGCGCCGACGCGGTGATGATTGGAAGGCCTTACATCATCGCGGCCGTCGGCGGAGGTCGTCAAGGGGTGGTTCTATACACCGAGACCCTGAAGGCTCAGTTAGTGCAGGCCATGGTCATGACGGGATGCCGATCGATCGACGAAATCAGCTCGAAAGCGCTTTTCGCGTCTTAAAGACATTTTCGCGACTTAAAACAATAGTTATGGAGCTATGGCGGTTATGAAGCCATGGCGATTATGAGCATGGAAACTTACGAACGCGCCATGCGCCGATGACCTATATCGTAATTGATTTTTCGGCCTTGATTTTACGCCATGACTCAGCCCTTGAGAACGCCGCAATCTTTCAAGGCGTCAATGACCAAGGAATTAACGCTTTTGCCGCTGAGCTGGGCCTGGAGGGCCAGTTCGGCATGCACTTCGGGAGCGACCCTCAGCATTATTTCTCCTGAAAAAGGTTTTTGCGGGGATTGGCCGATTTTGGCGCACAAGGCAAGATAGTCATCGACGGCTTCTTCAAACGCCTGACGTATTTCAGTCACGGAATCGCCTTCAAAGGCGATGACGTCGTTTATTCCCAAAATACGGCCAATCAGACTGACGTCGGCGGCGCCGTATTCTATTTTTGCGGCATATCCTTTGTAAGTCATGTCTTTCACGGCGTCACCCCCAATGCCTATAAAAAACCCCCGGCGACTTCCGCCTGGCGCGGTTTGACTTCCTTGCCGCGGCGGGTCCGATGGAAAGCCGTTCCGATGGAAAGCCGCTCCGATGGAAAGCCGTTTAGACGCTTCCCTCGACGAAGCCGACCCGTGCTCCTTCACCGTAAGTCTTATCGGACCCCGCTTTCAGCAATTCCACGCGACGCATCCGCAAGCGTCGTAGAGCTATGGAGATATATTCCGGATTCAATTCCATGCCGACGAATCTTCGCGAATATCGAGCGGCCACTTCGCCCACAGTGCCGGAGCCCAAGAATGGGTCCAGAACATAATCATCCGGGCGAGAACTTGACAATTCGGCTTGTTCCAGATGACGTCGCTTCTAAGATGCCAGCCGTCGGATTGAAGGGCGAATGCGAGCCGCCACGGAACGCCCAATAAGTCTTTCGGCTTTAATCCGGCAGAGGTGCCGGGTCTGACGCTCATCGCTCGCGCTTGATTTTTTTTGTCGGGTGCGCGGCATCCTCTATCGCCGCTGGTGTAACCGTCTCCAATGTTGAGCCATAAAACGCCGTCAGCAGTTAGAATCCTTCTGACTTCACGAAAAACGACCACAAGATTATCGATATACTGCTGAAGTTGGTTTTCAAGTCCTATTTGCCCATCAATTCCATAATCCCGCAACCCCCAATACGGCGGAGAAGTGACTGCACACTGGATTGATTCATCTTCCAGTTTTTGCAGCGCAATATATGAATCTCCTTCAATGATTGTCGAGCAAAGCAGCCTAATTCTTTCAGGCCCTATTTTTTTATGGTCTATTTCATTGAAACTCTCCATAATCAAGGCCTTCCTTATTCGTTTTCCATTTTCATAACGTCCGCGATATCGCATTCAAGCGCCTTGCATGTCTTGAGCATGCTTTCCATTGAAACAGGTGCGCTCTTGCTCATTTTAGCCGATACGTCACAGCTGACGTCGGCGCCTTCTTTCAATGCCCTGCGGTTCATTTTTTCATCAATCAACAGCAGCTTGTCGTAGCTTATCGACGTCTATGCCGCCTGGCAAGTCATACCGACTCGCAATGCAAAGTTTTATGCCGTGCAAGGCATTATACCACCAAGTCGGAGCCAAGTCATAGCCAAGTAAAAATCATCTTTCTTCATCAGTAAAAAAACTTGAATCGACGCGTAAGAACCTAAAATTTATCATCGGCAATTCCACTTTTGAAATCGTCGTCTCAAATATGCCTTTATTTTTAAGCGTCCTATCGACCGAGATGAAAAATCAAGTCAACCTAACATGACGCCTACGGAAGGCGCCGCCCCGAAGTCGTGAAATGCGGCGCATATTTCACCGTAAAGACGATCCTTATGATAAGGATGTAAGCGTCAAAGGTCGTTGTTTGAGGGCCAAGGCCGTCAATGGCCGTTAAAGGCTGTTAAAGGCTGTTAAAGACCGACAAAGGCTTTCAGAGTGCGGATCTGATTAAAGCTGTAGTTGCCGACGGCGAGAAGGAAGGTGTATACTCTGAAACGGCTGTCGGCTCTGGCGGGAGTTTCGACATTAAGAAGACTAAGACCTGGAATCAGGCAGTGCAAGGATTTTCTTGCAAGAATTGCGCTATTGTACAAGGGATGTTCGGTATGAATATTATTTTCGATGATTGCATCCTCTCCACTCTTCGGCGAGCCGCCGGAGTTTCCGAAGAGGCTTGAGAGCATGAATTTAAACAACATAAAACTCTACGATCTCAGCCTCGCCATCTATCACGGTTGTCCGGCCTACAGCAAACTTGGAACCCCCATCATCACCAGGACATCTTACCGAGCCAGGGAAGGCTACAACGCGGAACAGCTCATCATCAGCAACCACACCGCCACCCACGTAGATACCCCGGAACACTTCTACGAGGGAATCGGCGACAGCGCAAGCATGCCGCTGGAGAAGTTTTGGGGCATGGGCTTGTTTATAGATTTGAGGAATAAAGTCTCCGCTCAAAGCCCGATCGGCCCGGAGCTGCTTGTCCCATATGACGGCGTAATCAATCAAGGCGACTTCGTCTTAATCAACACCGGCTGGAACTCCAAAAGGGGTTACAGCGAGGAGTACCTTAGAAATTTTCCCTACCTCAATAGAGCCGGGGCCGCTTTTTTGAGAGACAAACAAGTAGGCGCCGTCGGAATAGATTCATTGAGCCTTGGAGGCACAGGTTCGCTGGAGAAGGCTCAGGGTTGTCACCAAGAGCTATTAGCCGCCGGCATCCTGATTTTCGAGGAAGTCTTCTTCCCCGAGGAGGTGATGGACGACAAAAAAAGGCCCGTCTCCGGATTCCCTCTCAAAATTCAAGCCGGCAGCGCTTCTCCCGTCAGGTTGGTGGCCTACGACTGGAAAGACTCTTAAAATGCGCCTTAAAGTTCGTCGTCCTCATCTTTAAACTAAAAAACTAAAAAAAAAACTAAAAAAAGATAAAAACAAGCGGTTAACTGAAACCTGACGATATCCCGCCTAGTGGAACGACAGTTCCACTAGGCGGGATTGTCTTATTGTTTCCTTTTTGCTCTTGATATATTTTTTTAAATAGAGAGGTCGAAACTCTCTGTGAACCCACCCAACGCTTCCGCCTCTTTTAAGAGCAAAGGAGGATCGACATGTTGAAAGCTATCGCCGCATCAAGCACCGACAAAAACGCTTTGGACGCCGGTCGACAAACGGGCCAGCAAATAACGACGCAGTTGGCTCTGCCCAAAATTTCCTTGATCTACGCCAGTTGCGACTACAATTTGGAAGATGTCTTCAAAGGCTTTAAGAGTTCGGCCCCCAACGTCCCCTTTATCGGCAACACATCTTTTACCGGGGTGATTACGCCCAGCGGGATCGTCGAAGGCGCCGACGGTTTCATCGGCGCTCTGGCCATCGAAGACGACGCCCTCATAGTCGGGGTCGCAGGCTTGGAGAAGAAAGGCTCTGCCCTGGAAACCGGACGGGAGGTCGCCAAAAAGGCCATGGCTAAGGCCGCTAAACTGACGCCCCCCGCCTTTTTCTACATGGTGGCCTCGCCAGGCGAGGAGGAATTCTATTTAAAAGGCATAACCGAGGTCATCGGGCGAGTCCCATGCTTCGGCGGAAGCGCCGCCGACAACTCCATCAACGGCGACTGGAAACTTTACGCCGACGATTTGATCACAGCCGACGGAGTCGCCGTCGCCTTTTTCTACACCTCCAAACCCTTCGCCAACTACTACACCGGGGCCTACAGGGAAACCTCCGACGTCGGAATCATCACCAAAGTCGCAGACAACAGAATCTTAGCCGAAATAGACGGCGAGCCGGCCCTAAACAACTACGCCTCTTGGCGCAAAATCCCCACCGATAAGCTCAAGGGCATGGACCTTTTAGTCGCTTCCGTCACCAGTCCGTTGGGCGTCAAAGATCGTCTCGGCGATTTGGTGGCTATACGGCACCCTATGGCCGGCAACGACGATCTCACCATGGCCGTCGGCAACAACCTCTCCGAAGGTACGGCCGTCATACGGATGGAGTGTACCCAAGATGAATTGGTCGCCTCCGCTTCCGAAGCCCTAACGACTCTCATTAAAAAAGCTCCCTTCGATCCGGGAGCTTTTTTGCTTGTGCACTGCGGCGGACGCCGAGCGGGCATCGACGACCGGCTGGGGGAAGTCGCTCAAAACCTTAAGAAAGTCGCCGGGGACGTGCCCTTCATCTGTCAGTTCACATTCGGCGAATACGGCTTTGAGCAAGACGACCGAAACACCTGCGGGGGGCTGATGTTGTCATATACGGCTCTGGCCAAGTAAGGCTCAAGGCCAAAACTCCAAAATAGGACTCCCAAGCAGGACTCCAAAATAGGCTTATAGAGCCGCCGACGGCGGCGCTTGAACACTTCCATACGTTTCATCAATGTTAAGGAGCATTTTCTTTATGGACATGATCATTGACGGGCAAAAAGTTCCTTCCTCCGACGGAAAGACCATTGACGTAATCAACCCAGCCACCGGAAAAGTCATCGATTCCGTTCCGGCGGCGACCAAGGCCGACGTCGAACTGGCGGTGGAAAAAGCCAAGATTGGCCAAAAGATTTGGGCCAAGGTCCCTGTCTACAAAAAGGTCGAGATATTCTACAAGTTCCTCGAGTTGGTCGCGGCATCCAAAGAAGATCTGGCCAAGACTCTATCCGATGAGACCGGAAAGCCCATAACTGAAGCCAGAGCGGAAATCGGCAACATCCCCATAGCTTTTAAAGCTTTCAGCGAAAGGGCCAAACATCTCTATGGTCAGACCATCCCTCCGGGAATGGAGGCCGGTCAAAGCAGAAACCTTTTAATCACTCAGCGCGAGCCGCTGGGAGTCATAGCCTGCATCATCCCCTTCAACTTTCCTTGCGATCTTTTCGATCAAAAGGTGGCCCCAACGCTTTTGGCCGGAAACGCGGCCATCGTCAAACCCTCGACCGACAACCCTTTGACCCTGATTAAACTCACCGAACTCTTGGTCAAAGCAGGGGTGACCAACGGCGCCGTCCAAATCCTCACCGGCAGAGGGGCGTCCGTCGGAGGCGTCCTTAGCGCTCACCCGGACGTCCACGGAATCACCTTCACCGGGTCGACCGAGGTGGGAATAGAGACCGGCAAATCCGCAGCCGGCCACCTGGCCCACGTGGCCTTGGAACTCGGGGGAAACGACGCGTTCATCGTATTGCAGGACGCGGACATCGAGCTGGCCGCAACGGAACTCATCTGGGGCCGCATGTACAATACCGGTCAAGTCTGCTGCGCATCCAAACGTTTTCTGGTCCACAACAAAGTCAAAGAGGCGTTCACCAAAAAAGCCGTCGAGAAAATCAAACTCCTCAAGCAGGGTCCGCCGTCGGACGAATCTGCTCAGCTTGGCTGCTTGATCAGCGAAAAAGCGGCCATAACGGTCGAAGAACAGATCAAAAAGACCGTCGAGC